>JBEVIO010000517.1:0-7577 GCA_040510635.1 Binatia bacterium
TTTGTTTAGCCAAGCGAAAAAGGAAGGCGAAGTTATTCTCTACACCACGATGACCGTGGGTGATTTCCAGCTTTTTAATAAAGCCGCCAAAGAAAAATACCCGTTTTTGAATATCCGCCATGTTTATCTCAGCTCGGCGCGCCAGACGGCGCGCGTGATGCAAGAATTTCGCGCCGGCCGGGTGCAAGCCGACGTGCTCGGCAACAGCCCGGAGACGCTGCTTTACTTGAAACACCAGGGCGTGCTTGCTGCCTACCGCTCGCCGGAAGTAACCACCTTTTGAAAGGCGCCTGGGATCCGGAGGGTTACTGGTCCGGCATTACCACCGATCTTCTGGTCACCGGCTTTAATCCGAAGTTGATTGGCAAAGCCGTGGCGCCGAAAAACTATGATGAATATCTGCGGCCGCAATTCAAAGGTCAGCTGGCCGTCAACCGCGGCGTGCCTTATCCTTTGACCGGGATGGTTTCACTGCGCGGCGAAGAGCCGGGCATCGGCTATTTCAAAAAATTCTCGCAGCAAGATTTGCGGCTGGTTGAAGGCTACACGCATACAATCAATTTAATGGCCGCCGGCGAGTATGCGCTGACGGCATTCATGCAAGTCTTCAAGCTTGAGGCAATGAAGCGCAAGGAAGCCCCGGTGGACTGGCTGCCGAGCGCGCCGACCTTGGCGACGATCTCGACGGTCGCCATGATCAAAAATCCGCTCCATCCGGCGGGGGCGCAGTTGCTGATCGATTTCTACCTCTCGGCCGAAGGCCAGCACGGCCTGGCGGCGGCGGGGAAAATACCCCTGCGCCGCGGCGTCAAAAGCCAATCGCGCGAAATCGATCAGTTGATGGAAAGCGGCAATTTACACGTGATCCTGCCGGAAGGCGGTTATGACCGCTACATGAAGATCTATAATGATTACCTCGGCGTCAGATAAAGCGCCGGCGAACCATTCGTAAGGCTTCGCGGGGTTATTTTTTCGCGTTTGCGGTGAGCTCTCGATAGAAGCCACTTTTATCCAAACGCTGCCACGGCGCGTCGTCGACCACGTCTTCCAGCTTGATGGTTTTTATTTTCGGATTGCCCAGGGCGAGCAGCCGCGCCATGTTTTGAATTCCCGGAATCGTCGGCTTGACGTCGAGATGGTAGAGCCACTGCAGAGCCTGATAACCGATTTCGGCGTCTTGCGGATTCTTAAGCCGCAAGTTTTTCATCAGCGATCTGACGACGAGTTCCTTGTTTAACGGCTTGTGAATGAAGGCGACGGTCTCGACGAAGCCGCGCATAAGCGCATCGATGATCTGCGGATTCTGCTTGATGTAAGAGCGCCGCGTCGCCGCCGCGAGTCCCTGATAAGGGATCGGTGCCTTGCCGAGATCGAGCAAAACCGGGAAACCTTTGTCCTTGAGCGACCTACTGTAAACATAATTGAGATAAGTCGCTTCGATGCCGCCGGATTCCAGCGACTGGGCGAGCACCGGCGAGTCGCCGATGATCATTACCGTTATCTTGTCTCGGTTCGGTTCCAAGCCGAGATGCTCGAGAGCAAGCATCGCCATCGACCAGACGCCGCCGCCGACGCTTTGCACGCCGAGCCGCTTGCCTTTCAAATCTTCGGCGGTGCGGATTTGCGGCGCGGCGATAAAGTCGCCGTCAGCTTTGTTGACGATGCCGGCGAACAAGGCGACGTCGAAACCGCCGGTCGCGGCGCTGACGACGGAGCCGGGAATCGTGAAGGCCACTTAATATCGCCGGAGGCGAGCGCCGCCATGGTTTGCGGACCGCTGCGGATGTTGATGACTTCGACATTTACGCCGTGCTTGCGAAAAATTCCTTGCTCGACGCCCAGCCACATGATGGCGATTTTTTCACTGAAGGCGCCGTGGGCGATGCGCACCAGCGGCAGCTCGGCGGCGCGGGCGAGTCGCGACAGAGTGAACGCAAGCAGGAATAAAAACAGAAAGACAAAGCGGAGGATTAATGAATGCATTCGATTCAATTCGGAAACCTCCTCAAGCGGGCGCGCCGAGAGTCGGCGTAACATAGGCAAAGCGCGACGCTGGCGTCAAGTTCGACTCTCACTTCATCCTATCGCGAAACTTGACAGCGCGGGAGTTTCAACGCTAAGCGTGCAACATCACAATATGAGGGAGAACCCGGCATGGCTACGGATATGAAGGCGAGCAAGCGGATCGATCATGAAAGACTCGTGCGCTTTGTTCAGGCAGCGTTTGAAAAATTGGGCGTGCCGAGCGCCGAAGCGCAAATCGGCGCCGATGCGCTCGTGGCGGCGGACCTGCGCGGCGTCGACACCCACGGCGTGATTCGCTTTAGCCCCCAAGCGTGGTACGTCAAATGGCTCTCCGAAGGGTCGATGACGGCGCGTCCGAACATTCGGATTGTTTCTGAAAGTGCTTCGACCGCGCTCATCGATGGCGACCGCGGCATGGGCATGGTCATCGGCCACCGGGCCATGGAGTTGGCGGTCGCCAAAGCGAAACAATCCGGCATCGGCATGGTCGGCGTGCGCAACAGCCGGCATTACGGCATGTCCGCGTATTATGCGATGCAAACGCTGCCGCACGATATGATCGGTATCGCCATGACCAATGCGAGCCGGCAAGTTGTGCCGACGTTTGGCCGGGAAGCTCGGTTTGGCACCAACCCGATGTGTTTCGCGGTGCCGGCCGATAAAGAACTGCCGTTTGTCTTGGATATGGCGACGACGACCGCCGCCGCGGGTAAATTGGAGCTCGCCGCGCGCATGGAAAAAGCGATTCCGTTGGGCTGGGCGCTGAATGAGAACGCGCAGGCGACGGACGATCCCCGCGTCGCGCAGAAGGCGCGCAGGCTTTTACCCCTCGGCGGCTCGCGCGAAAGCGGCAGCCATAAGGGTTACGGTTTGGCAATTGTGGTAGAGATTCTCTGTGGTGTACTTACGGGTACGCTCACTGCGCTCAACGCCGATCAAGATCCGCGCGGCCATTTTTTCGGCGCGATTCGGATCGACGCGTTTCGCGCCGTAGATGAATTCAAGCGCGACATGGATCGGCTGATCCAGGAATTAAAATCAACGCCGCCGATTGCCGGGCAGGATCGTGTTTACGTCGCCGGCGAAATTGAATTTGAAACCGCGGAGGAAAGATCCGAGCGCGGCATTCCACTGCTACCGTCGGTACTGCAGGGCTTGCGGGATGTGAGTGAGCAGTTGGGGGTGCCGTATGATTTGGAATGAGCGTCAATTGCACGGCCCTCATACTCGGGCAAGCATAGAGGCTTGCTCCTACCTGAACATACCTGACGAAATCAGTTCTTTTACGAACCGGTCGTCGATGAATTGATCCCACCTGGTGCTTTTGGCTTTGGGATTCTCCGAGGATGCGAGCACGGCTTCAATGGCCGGTTGCGACGGCGCGGGAATTCTTTCCCAGGCGTTCTCGTAGGAGTCGAGCGCTTCGTTGAGCTGCGCCGGGTCGGTGATTTTAGTGTATTTCGACATGATGGCGACGGCGTCCGCGCGGTTTTTCCGCAAGAAATCCAAGCCCTCGGCAGCGCTGCGCAGGAAACGCCGAACCACTTCGGGATTCGCGTTGATATACGAACGGCTCGTGCCGATGGAATGTTGCACGAAAGGAATTTTCAAAGCCGTGATGTTGAGCAGCTCCTTCAGGCCGAAATTTCGCGCAGTGAGCGTGCTCGGCGGCGCCAGCAACGCCGCGTCGATGACGCCTTGCTGTAGCGCGGCGACCAAAGCCGGTATCTCCTTCAAGTAAGCAAATTTCACATCGACGTCGGGCTTGAGGCCGTTTTGCGTGAGCAGCCTACGTCCCGCGATATCGGTGGGCGTGCCTTTATTCGTCGCGCCGAGGGTTTTGCCCGCCAGCGCTTTGATGTTCGCGATGTCAGGCTTGCTGTAGAGCGAAAAGACGAAGGTATTAACCGGACTCATGATGTACACGGTATCCGAACCGGCGAGATTCGCTTCTAAAATTTGCGGACCGGCGGTGACAAAGTTTACTTTGCCGCCGATCAGCGCCTGCACGGCTTGGTTGGTGGGAATATGGGTGAGATCGATGCTAACGCCGTTCTTTTTGAAAAAGTTTTTCTCTTGCGCGATCCAGAGATAAAGCGGGTCGGTGGCGATGACGCCATAGACGGCGGTGGCTTCGAGGAGCGAACTTTCGGCGGCGCCACCGGTCCGGTATAGGCCGAATAAGGCGCATAGGACCAATGGCCATGTAGCACTAGGCTTGCAGAGTTTCACCGACTTCGCCCCCGTCGACAGCACCGCCAGCTCAATAACTGTCGCGGCTGATGACGACCTCCTTCAGCACCACCTCTTTAATCGGCCGGTCGCGCGAGTCGCGCGGCGCGTTGCCGATGGCGACGACAACTTCTTGACCCTTGATCACTTCACCGAAGACGCTGTGGCGATTGTCGAGATGCAGCGTCGGCGCGAGCGTGATGAAGAACTGGCTGCCGTTGGTATTGGGTCCGGCGTTGGCCATCGAGAGGATGCCGCCTCTGGTATGGCGCAGCTCGGAGTTGAATTCATCTTCGAATTTATAGCCCGGTCCGCCGGTGCCGTTGCCGAGGGGATCGCCACCTTGGATCATGAAACCGGGAATCACCCGATGAAAAATCGTGCCGTTATAAAGGGGTCTTTTTACCTTCTCACCGGTCTTGGGATCGGTCCATTCCTTGGTGCCGCTTGCCAGGCCGATGAAATTGGCCACCGTCTTGGGCGCTTTGTCTTCGAACAATTGGATGACGATGTCGCCCATGGTGGTTTTCAGCGTGGCATAGACGGGCCCTTTCTTTTCAGGAGTTTCGGCCGCCGTTCCGATCGATGCACTGAGAAGCAATGCTGCTACGAGTAATGGTTTTAACATGAGTTCCTCATTTCTTTTCCAATTCGACCATAACTTCCTTGACGAAGCGCAAGTCCATGTATTCGCGCACCGGCCGCTTCGGTTGCACGTTCAAAGCAACGGATTGCCAGTGCGCCATGAGCTCGACGCCTTTTTCGGTGGGCACGGGAATCAAGGCCTCTTTTACTAAATTGTATGCGTCCACCGACACGTCGCGTTCCATGTGCCAGTGTTTGATCATGGTTTGAATCGCATCTTCGGGATAATCTCGGCTATGGATGACGCCGCGCACGATCGCGCGCACCATGCGCTTGACGAATTGCGGATTCTCTCTGATCGTTTTGCCGGTGGCGGCCAGACCGCTGAAAGAAGTGTCCTTGAAAAGGTCGGCTAAATTGATCAGGCGCTTGAAGCCGGCTTTGATCGCGACGTAATCGGACGGCGGCGCGAGCAACGCCGCCTGGATGATTCCTTGCTGCATGGCGGCGATCTTCGGCTGGCTGCCGGGAATGCTCACGTACTGCACGTCCTTTTCCGGATTCATCTTGTAGAGTTCGAGCAGCGCTTTGGTCCCAGCGAAAGTCGAGCCGCCGAAGCTGACGCCGATCTTTTTACCTTTGAGGTCCGTTACTTTTTGAATGTCTTGAGTAACCACCATGGAAAAAGTCGGGCGGCCGATCATTTGCGCGAGCAAAATTATCTCGGCGCCTTCCCAAATAGACGGCATTTGCGGCCCGACTGAAAAGATAAAATGTATCTGATTGCCGAGCAGCGCCTGCACGGCGGTGACGGCGTTGCGCACCGAGATCAGCTCGGCGTCGAGCCCTTCGCGCTTGTAAAAACCTTTTTCCAAGGCGACGAACGCCGGCAGGAACTGCACGTTGGCGGAAGGATAGGCGCCGCGCACGGGTTCGGCCTGGGCTGTGGTCGCGGCCAGAATGATCCAAGTGATCAGAAGTAAGTAAAGCCATCCCATGAGCGCTCCTTTTGAACCGTTCCCGGTCAGCGTGATTCGCCCTTGAGTTCCTGAATCAGCGATAGATCAAAAAATTTGTACGGCGGGATCGAGGCGAAAGCGGGGTCCTCATAGCTCATCGTGCGCAGCACGTTGACGATGGCTTCTTCGGTGGGAAAAAGGTCGGGCCGCGAATCAGCTCGCATGGTTTTATAAGCGTATTCCAGACTGTCGGCATCATCGATTTTCAGCACTTGCGCCATCACGGCGAGGGTCGAAGCTCTGTCCGCCATCATAAGCCGCACTGAGTCGGCGAGTCCACGCAGATAATTTTTAACGACCCCACGATTCTTGCTCATGAAGGAACGGCGCGTGATGTTGATGCCCCAAATATATTCAAGCGGCACCGGGATCACGGTAAGCCCGAGTTTCTCGGCTTGGCGCCCTTGCAGCGAAGAGATGAGCGTGGCATCGAGATTGCCCGAAACCACCGCCGCGAGCCGTACCGCGGAGCCGCCGGAAAGCGGTATGATTAGCGCGTCGGTACGATGGTCGAGCCCGACCTGGGCGAGCATGAACCGAATGTACGCATCGGCGCGACCGCCGGCGCCGCTGGATGCGATCTTGCGGCCTTTTAATTCCTTCAGCTCTTTTATCTTGATCCGACTGGCAAGGCTGTATGGCGAGGAATTGTTCCACGAAGCCAGCCCGACCGCGTCCAAGCCTTGTTTGCCGAGGTAGAAAAGTCCCGTGGAACTCGAAGTGAGAAACTGCACGCTATCGGACATCAGCGCCTGCATGTTCATTTGTTCGTTGCGGGTAGCGATGACCTCGAAGGTGAGGCCATACTTGCTGAACACGCCCTTTTTTGCGCCAAGATAAATCGGCAGAGCGCCGGTGAGCGCGCCGGGAGTTGCGACCCGCAAAAGCGTTTGCGCGGCACCCCAGTTTGGGCTCAGAAACGATAGCAAAAGAAGAATGGTGAAAATTGCGCGCCGATGCTGCATAATTGACATGATAAGCTAAACAAAGTCGAAATGTGGGTCAAGTCAACCGGGAAATTTCACTGATGACAGCGTTCAGCGATAGATGGCTCGAGCTCGCGCCGGCAAGGCTATGCCAAGATCGAGCGGTGTGGTCATTTTGCAGTTCCGTCAGCCAATTTACGGCCAAATTTCGGGTCTCGTGTTTTGACAATGAGTTTTCTGGATGTTATAGCAAATTCTGCCCAAACGGGGGGTGCAATAATGGCTTGGTTTGATCGAAGCCCTGAGAGCAAAAAAGTTCCGGAAGCAGAGCCAAAAAAAATCTCGGAAGCGCCAAAACCGGTGACCGAACCGGCGCCGCTGGCCGCGGCTCCCGAGCCCAAGCCCGTCGTTGCGGCCAAGGAAGTTGCGCCACCTCAGCCTGCTGAACCGGGAATGGTGGCTTACCTTTATAAAGGTAGCCGGGTGAGCGGCCAACTGAGTTTTCAGGGGCCCACTAGAATCGATGGCGCAGTCGATGGCGAGATTCAATGCCAAGGGACGCTAACCATCGGTGAGGGCGCGGAAATCCGCGCCAAGATCTCTGCTCAAGCAGTGATTATTCGCGGCAAGGTCGAAGGTAACGTGACCGCCAAAGAGAAAGTGGAATTGGCGACACCGGCAAGGTTAATCGGCAACGTCGACACTCCTCGTTTGATCGTCAGCGAGGGCGTGGTGTTTGATGGTAACTGCGCCATGGGAGTGGCAAAGCAAAAGGGCGGGTTCGTTAGTT
>JBEVIO010000518.1:0-3342 GCA_040510635.1 Binatia bacterium
CTTAAAGAGTAAACACTCGCGAGGGACGATTAATCAGGCGAGTAACGACAGCGTCGGAATGCGGAATGTAGCTGGCAAGTATTCGCCAAATAGCACAAGGAAAAGCAAACCGGGTCGATCCCTATAAACGATCAGATAGAACCAGCGCGGATCGTCAGCTGAGTTGCGAGCGCAGCAGCGGGAAATTGCGCTGGCGAACGATCGGGAATCCCCTGTTGTTGAGCTGTACTAAATAGCTATGCGAAAGGCTGCTAATTCCGTCCGGCGAGCTTGCGCCCCTGATCCAGAACGCCGAAGGAGCGCGGCGCGGACGGCATGAGAAATCGATAACCGTTCGCGACCAGACGCTCGATGTTGTGCGCGTCGGGATGCGGATGGCCGCACGGCACGTTGTGCTCTTCGCAGATCGCCAGAATGCGGTTGATCTCCTTGGCCACGACCGGGTGTTCGTAGTCGCGCGGGTAGCCTAATTCCTGGCTCAAATCACCTTCGCCGATCAAGACGACGCCGATGCCGGGAACCTCTTTGAGAATCTTCGGCAGGTTCTCGATGGCGCGAGTCTCTTCGCATTGGATGACCACGAGAATTTCTCCGTCCGGGGCAAGCGGCCAGACGTCGGCGCGTTTGTAATATTCCTGCTGCGTAAGACCCCAATAACGCGCTGCGCGCGCCGGCGCATCGCCGCGAATACCCGGCGGATTATAATTCGACGCGGTCGACAAGCGCGGATAGCGGCAGGCGCCGACGGCGTTCCACGCTTCTTCCACCGAGCTCACATGGGGGAAAATAATGCCGAACACGCCGATATCCAGAACCTGCTTGGCGATCCAACTGTTCATCTCGACGCCGTTGGGCGGCACGCGCACCATGGGCGTGACCGCAGGCGCCAGTGTGGCGCGGTCGACAATCTGGCGCCGGTCGAGCATGAACTGCAGCGCTTGGCGCAGCCCGGGAAAGTCGAGAGGTGCGTGTTCCATTTCGAAGGCGACGCCGTCGAGCTTGGAACTTGCCATCGCAACCGCGCTTTCGATATCTACTGGCGTGAACGCGACGAAGGCGGTTTGGCCTTGTTCCAGGGCTTTGATTACGCCGTTGAGGCGGGTTATGTCTGGCATAAGACGGTGCTCCTTCGCTATTCGTTGGTAAAAATTTTATATCAGAGGGTCCCGGGACTGACAACGGAATAGCACTGCATTGAAATTGACTTTAACGAGGAGGGCAAACAGATGATCATCGACTCTCACACGCATTTCACCACCGCGCCGGCGCAACTTCAGGCCTACCGCGGGCAGCAAATCACCAACCTCGCTAAGCCGGTACGCGCTAAGCTTACGATCAGCGACGAGGAGGTCGCGCGCTCAATGGAGGGCCAGCTCAAACGCATGCAGGATTGCGGCATCGACCGGCTGATGTTTTCGCCGCAAGCGGGCGCGATGGGACATCACTTCGGTTCGCCGCTAGTGAGCCGCTACTGGACCGAGGCGTGCAACGATTTGATCGCGCGGGTCGCCAAGCTTTTTCCGGACAAGATCTCGCCGGTTTGCCAGTTGCCGCAGTCGCCGGGCGTCGGGCCGAACGAATGGGCCGATGAACTCGATCGTTGCGTAAATGACTTGGGCTTCGTCGGCTGCAACGTCAATCCCGACATGGCGGGAGGGCGCGAGCCGTTGACGCCGTCGATGGGCAGCGAATGGTGGTATCCGCTGTGGGAGAAGTTGGTCAAGCTCGACGTGCCGTGCACGGTGCACGCGAGCGCGTCGCTCAATCCGGCGATGCATCTGACCAACGCCTATTACATCGCGCACCATAACTCCGCCGCCGTGGAGATTCTCAAGTCGCGCGTGTTCAAAGATTTTCCAAAATTAAAAATCATTATACCGCACGGCGGCGGCGCGATTCCCTTTCAATGGAACCGCCAGCGCGGCATGCATGTGAAAGAAGGGCTCGAACCGTTCGAAGAGGCCGCGCGCCGCGTTTACTGGGACATGGCGATTTACGACAAGGAGTCCATGGAGCTTCTGATCAAGCGCGTCGGCGCCGACCGTGTGCTCTTCGCCACCGAGATGTTCGGCGCAGTCAACGCCATCGATCCCAAGACCGGAAGAAACTTCGAAGACCTCGTGCCGATCTTCAAGTCTATCGACTGGCTGACGGAGGAAGAGCGCCACAAGATTACCGAAGGCAATGCCAAAAAAGTTTTCTCGCGGATGTCGGCGTCGGCGAAAGTGTAAACAGCCGCGAATCGCGCTGCTTGAAAGTGTCCGCTCATAGTGCTGGCGGTGAAACGCGGAAGAAAGTGAGGAACAGATGGAAACGAGATTGAAGGCAGCGCGCCGACGACGGGCATCGGAGAAACAACAAACCGGATAGGTCTTCGCTAACGCTGACGTCTGCTTAGCGGAATAACTCAGAGCGTTTTCTAGCGCAGAGTAGTTGCCGGACGGTCCGCAACAACATTGGTTACCGCCGGCGATTTTTCCAATATTTTTAGCGCATCGACGCCGACGCGCAAGGCGATGCCGGGAATGCTGCGATAGAGCCGCATAACCTTGAAGCGCGTACCGGCCAACTCCGCCAGAATATAACCTTGAGCGTCATGGATCGCGGTTCGCTGCAAAGCCAAAAGCACTTCGCTCAATTGATCTTCGCGTTGCCACGGTGTTCGCAACCCGGCGAGCACGAGAACGGTGCCGTCGTTTGCCGCGCGCTTGAAAAGCATGGATGGTACTTTTTCCGCTGCGGCGGATTCCGCATTCACCGCGGGCGATTCGTCCCGCGCAAGATGAACAGGGTTTGCATCGGCGGAGCTACCCGTCGGGCGATCGAGCAAGACATTCGTGACGATCGGTAATCTCGCCAGCTCCGCCAAAGCGTCGGCGCCGACTTCCAAAGCGATACCGGGGACCTCCTGATAACGGCGCACGACTTTATAGTTTCTGCCCTGTAACGTGTTCAGCAGATCGCTTTGAATCGATGCAATCGCGGCGCGCTGCGTGAGTAACTCGTCTATGTCGAGTTTGGATTCCATTTGCCAAGGGACCTTTAGGCCTACCAGCACCAACACGCTGCCGTGAGCGCCGGCAGAGTCGATGACTTCACGAGGGACCTTGGACTGAGCTTGCGCCGTCGCGGCAGAGGTGGCGAGGAGTAGGAGAGCAAAACAGCAACTTTTCCCGAACAACCTTTGGCTCCGAACTGATATCTGCATAATCACTCTCGATCGGATTGACGGTCTGTCGATTATGGGGAGAAGTCCAAGCAGCGCTTACCCGACAGAGATTGTATACCCCGGCGGCGCGGAATGTCTAGACTTCTTTGCTCGGCCGATAGAGGGAAGCTTTC
>JBEVIO010000519.1:0-4194 GCA_040510635.1 Binatia bacterium
CGTGGTAAACTTAGATATGCCCAAATTGCTTTGAGATTTTCATCGGTGAGCCCTTCAAGCTCCCATGGTATTGTTGAGTATCCGCAAGCCCATTGCAGGAGAGTTTGGCTCGAACGGCCAATAATCGCCTCAGTATAAATTTAATTGACCAAGCGCAATCCAAGTTCTCAAAAAACAACAGCCCGTCGGATCATTTCGGATCACGCGCGGGCTGTGGATCGAGCGAATTTTGGGTGACGACTATGCCGCTGCTTCTTGCTGTTCGGTTTTCTGCCGGCGGCGCGCGCGGCGGCCTTTTTTCGCGCCATCTTTGGACGCTTCCTTTTCGCTTTCAGCGCCGACGAGCTCGATGACGGACATCTGCGCCGCATCGCCGCGGCGGATGCCGATTTTGATGATCCGGGTGTATCCACCGGGTCGGTCCTTGAAGCGTGGCCCGATTGTGTCGAATAGCTTTCGCACTACGGCTTTGTCCTGAACAATGGCTAAAACTTGACGACGCGCGTGCAGGCTGCCTTGTTTGCCGAGCGTGATCACGCGCTCGACCCAACGGCGCAATTCCTTGGCTTTGGGATCCGTGGTGCGGATTGTTTCTTCGCGCAAAAGCGCCGTGATAAGGTTGCGCATTAGCGCCCAGCGATGGGCGGAGTTGCGGCTGAGCTGTCTCCCCGACTTTAGATGACGCATGGCTTAGACCGGTTCTTTCTCGGCGGCGCGTTTGCGAGCGTCGATCTCTTCGCGCGACGGAAAATGATCGATCTTCATGCCCAGCTCGAGCCCCATTTCCTTGAGAATCTCTTTGATCTCGTTGAGCGACTTATGGCCGAAGTTCTTGGTCCGAAGCATCTCCTGCTCGCTCTTCTGAACTAATTCCCCGATATACTTGATGTCGGCATTTTGCAGACAATTCTGCGAGCGCACCGAGAACTCGAGCTCGTCCACGCTGCGAAATAAATTTTCATTGAGCGGGATCGCCGGGCCGTCGTCTTTCTTCTCTGCGCGTGGCTCCTCTTGAAAGTTGACGAAGATGGCGAGCTGATCCTGCAAAATTTTGGCCGCATAGGCCATGGCGTCGTCCGGCTTCACGCTGCCATCCGTGTGCACGTCGAACACCACGCGGTCGTAGTCGGTGCGCTGACCGACGCGGGCGTTGGTGACGGTGAAATTGACCTTCTGGATCGGCGAAAAAACCGCGTCGATAAAAATCGTATCCACCGGTGCGCCTTCTTCCTTGTTGCGCTCCGCGGGCACATAGCCGCGACCGAGCTTGATCAAGAGCTCCATTTCCAGTTTGGCGTCGCGCGACAAGGTGGCGATCTTGTGCTCGGGATTTAAGATCTCGACGCTCGGCGGGGCGACGATGTCTTTGGCATAAACGACTCCCGGGCCCTTGGCATCGATATGCACGGTCTGTTGCTCGCTTTCGTTCAGCCGCAACCTGATTTCCTTGAGGTTCAAAATGATATCGGCGACATCTTCGGTGACGCCCGGCACGGTGGAAAACTCGTGCAAGATGCCCTTAATGCGCACCGCGACAATCGAGGCGCCCATGAGCGAGGAAAGCATAATGCGCCGCAGCGAATTGCCGATGGTTTGGCCGAAACCGCGCTCAAACGGCTCGGCGTAAAATTTGCCATAGGTTGAGGTCAGAGTTTTCTCTTCCAGCTCCAATTGTTTGGGCTTAATCAAATCCGTCCAATGTTTATACATTGTCGACATAACATCTCCCAAATTCGAACTCACTTGGAATACAATTCAACGATCAATTTTTCGTTGATCGGCATCGTGACATCGCTCCGCGTCGGTAAGATTTTGATCTTGCCGCTGCATGTGTCGCGGTCCACCTCTGCCCAGTCGGGGACACCGCGCCGCTGGGCGCCTTCCATTGCCGACTGCACGCGCCCGAGTTGGCGGCTCGGCTCTTTGACCGAAACCACATCGCCCGCTCGGACGGTGTACGAAGGAATATTGACCTTTTTGCCGTTAACGAGGACATGCCCATGTCGAACTAAGGTTCGGGCCTCCGCGCGCGAAGTGGCGAAGCCAAGCCGGTAGGCGACGTTATCGAGCCGGCGCTCGAGCAAGACCAGCAAAGTTTCGCCGGTGATGCCCTTGGTTCGCGAAGCTTCGGCAAACGTGCGGCGAAACTGTTTTTCCAACAAGCCGTACATGCGTTTCACCTTCTGTTTCTCGCGCAACTGAATGCTGTACTCGGAGAACTTGGGCCTGCCCTGACCATGCTGCCCGGGAGGGTAGTTTCGCCGTTCGATAGCGCATTTGTCCGTATAGCAGCGCTCGCCCTTGAGAAAGAGCTTCAAATTTTCACGCCTGCAGAGGCGGCACACTGATTCCGTGTATCTAGCCAATCCGATTTCCTCCTCTGATCATCAAACCCGTCTTCGTTTGGGCGGACGGCAGCCGTTATGCGGGATCGGCGTCACGTCTTTGATCAAGCTGATGTTGATGCCCGCCGACTGCAGCGCGCGCAGTGCCGACTCCCGCCCCGCTCCCGGACCCCGAACGAAAATCTGGACACTGCGCAAACCGTGATCCATCGCTTTTTTGGCCGCGCTATCAGCCGCCTGCTGGGCGGCGAAGGGCGTGCCTTTACGCGACCCTTTGAAGCCCATCGCGCCCGCGCTCGACCAGGAAATGACGTTGCCTTGGTAGTCCGTGATTGTGACGATGGTGTTGTTAAAGGTCGAGTGAATATGCACCACGCCTTCGGCGATGTTTTTTCGGCCGCGTTTTTTTCGCGCGGCGCGTTCGCTCGCCTTTTGATCTGCTTGACCTTCAGTTTTCTGCTTCTCATCCGTAGCGTCTGCCATAAGCTGCTCCTGTTAGCCCTTTGAGGGCGCCGTCTTTTTACCGGCGACCGTCTTGCGCGGTCCTTTGCGGGTGCGCGCGTTCGTGTGCGTCCGCTGGCCGCGCGCCGGCAAATTCTTGCGGTGGCGTTGGCCGCGATACGATCCCATGTCGAGGTGCCGCTTGATGTTGGCCGTGACATCGCGCCGCAGATCGCCTTCCACTTTGTAGTCCTGCTCGATGACCTGGCGAATCTTGGCGGTATCGTCGTCGGTCAAATCGTCGCTCTTCAAGTCGAACGAAACTCCCGCCTTGGTGAGTATCTCCCGCGATGAGCTGCGCCCGATCCCATAAATGTACGTGAGCGCCACTTCCATTCTCTTGCTCTTGGGCAAATCTACGCCCGCGATACGTGCCATGGTTTTACTCCGTTTGGATTTTCAAATGGCCAATCTCGATCCGTCCATGACCAAGTCATCAACGGCTGACTATCCCTGACGTTGCTTGTGTTTGGTGTTCTCGCACTGGATCCGCACCACCCCTTTGCGACGAATTACCTTGCACTTGTTGCAGATCTTTTTTACCGAGGCCCTGACCTTCACAACTGCTCCTCTTTTTTTTATCGTTCCCGAAAAATAATTCGGCCGCGCGCCAAGTCATACGGCGACAGCTCGATCTTCACCTTATCGCCGGGAAGTATCTTGATGTAGTGCATGCGCATCTTGCCGGAAATATGGGCTAACACCTTATGGCCGTTGTCCAATTCGACGCGAAACATCGCGTTGGGCAACGTCTCCAGCACCGTGCCGGTCACTTCAATGGCGTCTTCTTTGGGCATAGAAAACTCTGCCTGCGGCGCATCTCCTCGCAATTTACAGTTGACTCAAAATATACGGGCCGTTTTGGGTGATCGCCACCGAGTGCTCGAAGTGGGCGGCTAAGCTACCATCTTTTGTTACCGCGGTCCAACCGTCTTCTTTAATTTCAACTTCATAACCGCCGGCGGTGACCATCGGCTCGATCGCCAGCACCATTCCTTCTTTTAAACGAAGGCCTCGGTCCGGCTCGCCGTAATTCGGCACCGGCGGTTCCTCGTGCAATTTTTTGCCGATTCCATGTCCGACGAAAGCCCGTACGACGGCATAACCGGCGCTCTCGGCGACCCGTTGCACGGCAGCACCTAGATCGCCCAGCCGCTTTCCTTCGTGCAGCTCCGCGATCCCGTGGCGCAGCGACTCCTCTGTGACATTCATCAGACGCTGCGCAGCCTCGCTCACCCGGCCAACCCCAACTGTAATCGCCGAGTCGCCGTAAAATCCCTCGTAAATAACCCCGTAATCGAGACCGACAAGATCGCCTTCACGAAGCGCCCGGTTCGATGGGATGCCA
>JBEVIO010000520.1:0-4063 GCA_040510635.1 Binatia bacterium
CGAAATTACTCTCGGTGAGCGCATCGTCGCCGAGGTAGCCCGTGGCCAAATGCGGACTGCGCACGTAAATCTCGGCCCGTTCGCCTATGCCGGCGAGTTGGCCTGCGGCGTTGAGCAAAATAAGCTGCACGTCTTTAATGCCCTTGCCAACTGGAACTGTCTGTTTCGCGCCGGCTCCACTCGCCAAGGATGTTTCTGTTATCGTGAAATAGCCGACCGCGCGCTGGGTTTCGGTGGCGCCGTAAAAACTCACGAGCGTGGCTTCGGGCGCGCTCTGCCGTATCGCGCGGACATCCTTGCGGGTTAATAAGTCGCCGCCGAAAAAAATCCGGCGCACGGACGGCAGTCGCCTTACTTTGGCGGTTCGGAGCAGCCGCCCCAGCGCCGGCGTCAGATGAAGAATAGAAATCTTGCGCCGCCGTAGCCAATCGTTAAGTTGCTCGGGATTTTGCAATTGCTCGTTGGTCGGAATGAAAAGCGATGCGCCCGACGCGAGCGCAGTAAAAAGCTCGCGCTGCAGATGATTATAACCGAGACCGGACAACAAGGCATAGCGATCCGAGCTTCGTAAAGCAAAAGCTTCTTGCTGCCACGGCAAGAAATGCGTGATCGGACCATGACGGCACAAAACCCCTTTGGGCTCACCGGTTGAACCCGAAGTGAAAGCGATGTAAGCAGGATCGTCCGCTGCCAAGTTGATTTCACGGGCGCCGCCGGACTGTCGCTCCAACAGGCAAACTATTTCTCTTTTTGCATACGGTAGATCGATTAGACAGCGGCTCTCACTCGTCCGCAAAAATTCCGCAAGTTGCCGGGGCAAGGCGCCTGCGCCTGCCATTCTCAGCCAGCCTTTCGGTCGCGCGATGCGCACATAGTCGATCAGGCGCGGCGTCGGATACGCCGGATCGAGAATGACAAAAACGGCGCCGGCCTTCAGCACCGCGAGAATCGTCACCGCGACGGTCGGATCGCGGTGCGCATAGATCGCGACCACGTCGCCCGGATGAATATTTTTCCTGCTCAACAAACCTGCCAATCGGTTGCTGGCGCCCTCGAGCTCGCGGTACGTCCAGCTCTCATCCGCGCCGATCACGGCTACTTTTTTCGGCGCCTTTTCGGCTTGGCACGCGATCAGCGAATGGATCGGCGCCAGCCAAGTTTCATCGAGCCGCGCGCAGGGGTCCGGCAGACATGCTTGCGTGCTCGGGCTCACGAGCGAGAATTGATCAATCGGTTTTTCCGGCTCTGCGGCGATTTGATCCAGCAAACTCAGCCACTGATCGAGCAGCGCCGCGATTCTTTTCTCAGAGAAGAGATCGGCATTGTAAACCAACATCAGCTCGAGGCAGCCGTCCACTTCCGGCGCGCGCACGACAAGATCAAATTTCGCGCCGGGTGCCGCTTGGCTCAGCCTTACCGTCTCGCAGCCGGCGAGCTTCAGCGCCGGCGCTGAAATATCCGCCATGTTGAATAACACCTGAAAAATCGGATTGCGGCCGAGATCGCGCTCTGGATTGATCTCCTCGACAACGCGCTCGAAGGGCAAATCCTGATGCGTGTAAGCATCGAGGCAGGTAGCGCGCACGCGCGCGAGCAAATCGGTGAATGGCGGATTGCCGGAGAGATCGGTGCGCAACGCGAGCGCATTGATGAAAAATCCAATCAGCCCCTCCAACTCGGGCCGGTTTCGGCCGGCGATGGTCGCGCCGACGACGACATCCTTTTGCCCCCCCAGTCGGGAGAGTAGAATTTTGAGCGCCGCCAACAGCGTCATGAACAGAGTCACACCCTGTCGGCGACTTAACTGTTTCAGCGCCTCGCTGAGCTCCTTGGATAAACGCTGGGCTATCCGTGCGCCGCGGTAGGCCTGGGCACTCGGCCGCTCATAGTCGGTCGGTAAGTCGAGAGATTGTAGATCGGTCCCGAGCCGCGCCTTCCAATAGCGTGTTTGCGATACCGATGCCGGGTTGTTTAGCCAATCTTGTTGCCATAGGACGAAGTCGGCATATTGCACGGCGAGCGCCGGCAACGCCGCGGGCTTTCCTGCTAAAATCGCGCTGTAGAAAATCTCGAGCTCGCGATAAAAGACCGCCAAAGACGCGCCGTCCGAAATCAGGTGATGAAAGTTCAAGATAAGGACATGATTCTCAGCTCCGAGGCGGAGCAATTTAGCGCGCATCAGCGGTGCCTAGTGGCAATCGAACGGCTGCCGCGCGTCAGCGTTAAAAATGCGCAGCGCTTCTTTTTCGGCTTGATGCAAAGACAGCGGGCGCAGATCGACCACCGGCAACTCGAAATGCGCCATCGATTGAATTCGCTGAACCGGTTCGCCGTCAATCTCCGTAATCGCCGTGCGCAAGACCTCATGCCGGCGGATTATCGTATTGATAGCCTCTTGGAGCGTCGCGATATTGAGCGGTCCCCTGACGCGATGAGAAACCGGCATGTTGTAGGCGGTCAAATCGGAATCCATTTTATGCAGGAACCACAACCGCCGCTGTGCGAAAGACAGCGGTATTCGATGGGCGCGTGGCGCGGCGACAATCGGCGGAATATTTACACCGCGCCGGTTACCGCGCAGCCGGTCAATCTCTGCCGCGAGCAACGCCACGGTCGGCAGCTCGAACAGAGTGCGCAAGGCCAAGTCGGTGTTGAAATGCGCCCGCAACCTGCCAACGATCCGCGCCGCGAGCAACGAATGGCCGCCAAGCTCGAAAAAATTGTCGTGCACACCGAGGCGGTCGAGATTGAGAACGTCGCGCCAAACCTGCGCCACCAGCTCCTCGCTTTCAGTGCGCGGCGCGATCGAGGCGCCGGCCGATTCGATCAACTGAATATCCGGCTCCGGCAACCGGCGCCGATCGATCTTGCCGTTGGCCGTCAACGGCAAGGCGTCGAGCGCGACGAAGGCCGCCGGGATCATGTAGTCCGGCAGCCTCTCGCGCAGGAAGCTGCGCAGCTCACGCGCGGCCGGCGGCGAGCCATCCTTAGCCGTGACATAGGCGACCAATTGGCTGTCAAATTTTGGATTTTGGATTTTGGATTTTAGATTGTCGGAGTTCGCTGAAGGTGCTGCGCGCTCCTCCCGCGCGACGACGATGCTCTCGCGAATCGTCGGATGACGTTTGAGCGCGGCTTCGATTTCGCCGAGCTCGATCCTGAAGCCGCGGATCTTGACCTGATTGTCGATCCGTCCGAGGTACTCGACATTGCCCGCCGAGTCGTAGCGGCCGAGATCGCCGCTGCGATACAGACGCGCCTTTGGATCGCGACTGAAAGGATTGCGGAGAAATTTCTCGGCAGTCAACTCGGGGCGATTCAAGTAGCCGCGCGCGACGCCGGCCCCACCAATAAAGATCTCTCCGGTTACGCCGATAGGCACGGGCTGAAGCGCGCCGTCGAGCAGATAGATTTTTGTGTTCGCGATCGGCCGACCGATGGTCGGTTTGCTCTCGCTACGGCGCAAAGTGAAAGTTGAATAAGTCGTGGTCTCCGACGGTCCGTAGAGATCGTAGACTTTTTCGACCCGACCGGTGTCATAGATCCGCCTGACCAGCTCGGTTTTTAAAGATTCGCCGGCGAGATTGACGGTTCGCGTCGACGGCGGCAAGCCGCCCAGATCGAGCAGCTCTTCGAGCGCCGACGGCACGGTATTGATCAAGGTGACTTTGCCGAGCGCCGCCGGATCTTGAAGCGCCAAAACATTTGGTGCCAGGATAACTTTGCCGCCCCAACGGAGCGGGGAAAATATTTCGAACACCTAAAGATAAAAACAGATCGACGTCGACGCCAAGACGCCGGCCAACTGCTCGGCGGAAAATACCTGCTTGGCCCAATATAGGAAAGCAACCGCGTTGCGATGCTCGATGGCGACCCCTTTTGGTGCGCCGCTCGACCCCGATGTGTAAATCACGTAGGCGAGATTTTCGGAGTCGATACGAACATTTAAATTTATTGCGCTTTGCCGCTTAATCAATGATGCATCGCGATCCAGGCAAACTACTTTGGGTCGAGGAGAGAGGATTGAGGATTGAAGATAGCGATTCTCGACCTTCCATTCTCC
>JBEVIO010000521.1:0-4518 GCA_040510635.1 Binatia bacterium
CTTCCAACAGCAGCTGCGTCGCGGTGATATTATTTTCCGTATATCGGGTGAATTCACGCCCCCAACTGGAACGAACGCCGGGTTGGCCGGCGAGATGAAACACGTAGGAAACGTCGCGTAAGAGTTTTGCCAAATCGCTTTGCAAGAGATCTTGGTTCATGAACGTAAACCTGTCGTGGCGGGAAAATTCCGCGAGATTATTGTCTTTAAAATGGCGCGGATAATTGTCGAGAAAATTATCGATGCCGACAACCTCGTGCCCAGCCGCGAGGAGTCGTTCTGCGAGATGCGAACCGATAAAACCAGCAACACCTGTGATCAGCGACTTCATGGATATCCTTTTTTCACCAATCACGCCAAATCACGTCTCGTAAATCGCCACGAAAATTCTACTCGGGCTCTTTCATGCCTGAGCGCAGCTCCGGGCTTGATTGATTCTAGCGACAATCGATTGCACAAGCGCCGAGCCGTTTTCCACGGTCATAGCTACCCGTAGCGCCAATAGTTTATCTTTTGCAAATGGAAAGCGCACTAGCTTTAAAATATCCTTCTCGGTCGTAACGATCAAATCGACGAGGCGACCGACCCGATTGATTTGCTGCCAGTCCCGAGTCGTATAGGAATGGTGGTCCGGGAACTCGAGGGTCTCGACAATCTCACCTTCCCATTCGTGGATCATTCGATACAATCCCCTGGGATCGGCGACTCCGGTGACAGTCAAAACTTTACTGCGGTAAAGCAGCGTCAAGGGAAATTCTTTACGGCGTCGTGCATCCAAACTCAATAGAGAGACCGCTTGCAAAGAAGCGGCGAAACTCGTTTCCGCGCGGTTAGCGGGAATGACCGTGCGCCAATCTTGGTGCGCGCCGGTAACCAGAAAGAAATCAGCGCGCCGATAGTTTCGCCGCGGCTCGCGAAAGGGTCCGGCGGGAAGAGTCCAGCCGGAAAATTCGGCGCCCATCAATAATAGGTCGACGTCCCTCTTAACACGACGGTGCTGAAAACCATCGTCGAGAATAAAAACATCCACTTCGCTCTGGCGCAACAGCTCAGCGGCGGCGGCACTCCGGTTCTTGCCGATGCCGATAGTCTGGCCATAAAGACGTGCCATCATCAACGGCTCATCGCCTGACTTGGCTATATCCGCATGGTTGTCCAGATTCGAAACATCCGCGCTTTGCGGTTGTAAAACAAGCGGTCGAGTTTCTTCACGACGATATCCCCGGCTCAAAATTCCGACGCTCAATCCGTGACTTTTCAGCTCCTCCGCGAGCCATAAGCAAGTCGGCGTCTTGCCGGTGCCGCCGACGGTGAGATTCCCGATGCTGATCACCGGTCTGGGTAGGCGCGCGGATTTCACCCAGCCCAAGGTGTAAAGCGAATTGCGTAGTTGCACGGCGACAGCATAGAAAAGCGATACCGGCAGCAACAATAGCCACAAAAACTTTCCGCGCGCCCCCGTGCGCTCCCACACCTCACGAACCGACACCGTCCTCATAGACGCTTAACGGACGGCTCGTAGCACTAACAATTTCATAGATAGCGTTGCGCCAAAACCAAATTGCGCGTGAAGGCCTCCTGATGGGCCTCGGCGAATTGGGACGCGAGTTTGCCCATGCGGAGCCGCGCCTCTGCATCGTTCAATAGCTCGATCAATCTATGCGCCAAGTCGGCCGCACCGTGGACTTCGATGGCGCCTCCTCCTTGCTTCATTTCGCCGGCAATACGCGCAAAATTACTCATATACGGGCCAAACAGCACCGGCTTTTGCAAACGCGCGGGCTCTAAAACATTGTGCCCTCCGGCATCGACCAGACTGCCGCCGACGAAGGCAATATCGGCGGCGGCAAAAAAGTCCGGCAATTCGCCGACGGTATCGAGCAGCAGGATGTCTTTTTCAAAGTATCGGTCCGGCTCGATTCCACACCTTCGCTGAAAATCGAACGGGCTGCTCCGCAACAACTTCTCCACAACATCGAAACGTTCGGGATGGCGCGGCGCGATCACCATCGAAAGCGATGGAAAGCGGACGCGAGAGAGCGCCAGCGCCTCGAGCAAAATCTCTTCCTCGCCGCGATGGGTGCTGCCGGCGACCAGTAAATACCGATCCGGATCGCGCGCCGCGCTCAAGGTCCCCAACTGCTCTGCGGTCGGGGCGGCGGCAAACTTCAAGCTACCCACTACCGAGATTTTTTTTTCATCCGCCCCAAGCCCTTGGAGCCGCGCCGCGTCCTCGGTCGACTGCATGCCAAAAAATGTGAAACATCCAAGAACCCGGCGGAAAAAGGGACGCCAGCGCGCATATCGGGAAAATGCCTTGGCCGACAGCCGCCCGCTCAAGAGCAGCGTCGGAATACCGCGGCGAAACGATTCACGCAAGAGATTGGGCCAAATCTCGGTTTCGATGAACACCAGCAGCACCGGATGAATTCTTGTCAACGCACGGCGGACCGTCCAGGAAAAATCTAAGGGCAGGAAAATCGCAGCGTCGACGCCTGCCGTTTGCGCCGCGACCCGATGGCCCGTGGCGGTGAACGTGGATAGCAAAACTTTTCGTGCGGGGACGCTCGTCTTGAGCGCGTGCACGAGCGGAGCCGCGGCGCGAACCTCGCCGACCGAGGCTGCATGGATCCACACCGGCCGGGCGGCGCGCAAAACCGCGTCGATGGTTGGCGGATAAATCCCAAAACGTTGCCCAAGACCGTCTCGATAGCGCGGGCCGAGCAAGTAAATCAACGGCACAAACGGCAACGCTGCGAAAAAGCCGATCGTCAAGGTAAGATTGTAAAGTAAATACCACACGCCTGGCGGCCCGACCTAATGCAACACTTCCCGCTGTTCCGGTTCCCGGTCTTCTAACGCCTGGATGGAATACAACCGGCTGTATTCGCCGTTTTTTGCGAGCAATTCTTCATGGCTTCCTTCTTCCGCGATCGCGCCATCGACCATCACCACGATCCGATCAGCGCGGCGCACCGTTGACAAGCGGTGCGCGATCACAATCGTCGTGCGGGTCGCCATAAGATGCTCGAGGGCATCTTGCACCAGCCGCTCGGAATCCGTATCGAGCGCCGAGGTGGCTTCGTCAAGAATCAAAATTGGCGCGTCCTTGAGCAGCGCTCGGGCGATGGCTAGGCGTTGGCGCTGCCCTCCCGATAATTGCATCCCCATCTCGCCGATCATCGAATCGTAGCCGTTGGGCATCGCCATGATAAATTCATGCGCGTGCGCCGCCTTCGACGCCGCGATCACGGCCTCTATGTCCCGATCCAGAGAGCCATAGGCAATATTATTCCGCACTGTATCGTTAAATAGAAAGGTGTGCTGGGTGACGATGCCGATCTGGGCGCGCAAGGAACGCACGGTCAAATCGCGCAGGTCGACGCCGTCGAGGGTTAACGAACCGGCAGCGACGTCATAGAAACGCGGAACAAGATCGACCAAGGTGCTCTTGCCGACTCCGCTCATGCCGACCAACGCTACCATCTGCCCGGCTTCGATGATCAAATTGATGCGCTTTAGGACCGGCGCGTCGGCGTAAGCAAAATCGACGTCACGAAACTCGATCTTTTTCGCAAACGGCTTCGCCTCCCTCGCATCCGGCTTGTCATCGATTGCCGGCTTTTCATCCAACATTTCGAAAACGCGCTCCGCTCCGGCGAGACCCTGATGAACACTGGTGTAGGTTCGGCTCAGCCCTTTAAACGGTCCGTACATTAAAAACATCGCGGCCATAAACGCCATGAACTCGCCTTGGGTGCGTCCGCCGGCGATCACGCTCCAACCGCCATACCAAACCACGCCGCCGATCGCGAAGGACGCGAGCAGTTCCATCGACGGTGAAACGATCGCCTTGATGCGGCTGGCCCTGAGCGACTGCTTGAAGAGTTTCCAATTTTCTTGGACAAAGCGCTGGTCTTCATAGCTTTCCATGCCGAAAGCCTTGACGATGCGATTGCCCTGAATGCTCTCTTGCAGGAGTGAGGTGAGCGTCCCGGTGCTGATCTGACCGCGCCGGGTCAGCCGTTTAATGCGTTTACTCAACCGCATGATCGGCAGGACAGAAGCCGGAAAGACAAAGAATGCGATGGACGCGAGCACCCAGTCCTTCAGAAAAGCCACGACCATCAACACCACGAGCGAGGTCGCGTCCTTCAAGAAGGATGCGAGCGCGTCGGTGATCGCGTAGCGCACGAGCTGGACATCGCTGTTGACCCGCGTGAGTAGTGTGCCGGTCGGATTTCTTAGAAAGAACGACAAAGACAGGGATTGAAAATGGCGATTGAGCTGATTTCTGACGTCGTTGATGATGCGCAGCCCCACATAATCGTTGAGATAGCTCTGACCGAAGTTCATGAAACCACGGAAGGCAAAAATACCGATCACCACCAACGGTAAATAGGATAAAGCCGACTGATCCTTGCGCGCGAAAACATCGTCCATGATGCGCTGGACCAAAAACGGGATCGCGCCATCGGTGGCGCCGAAGGCGAGCATGCAGACCATGCCCAAAATGAA
>JBEVIO010000522.1:0-3827 GCA_040510635.1 Binatia bacterium
CATCCACAGATCCGCTTGACCGTGCCGCCCGGCTTGGAAGGCGGGCGGCTCCAGGTCGAATTTTCCGCGACGAGCGCGACGGAGTTGCGCGCGCTGGCCGGAAAACTTTGCGAAACCGTGGCGGCGCCATCGGTGGCGGAAATCTTCGGCTTATTATCCGGGCGGCCAGCAGACGAAAAACCAGAGTAACTACAAATCGGTATCGAAAACATGGAAAAATTTCTCCCCGCAGAGCTGATCGTCGAGAGCGGTTCGGAGTCGAGCTCGATCTACCAAAACTTACGCCGGACCTTGCCGCAAGTTCCGGTGAAAATTGTCGAGGACGTCGACTCTGTGAACGTCGGTGATTTCCGCCATGGCGATTTTTTTGGCGCGGCCAAGAAGAGACTTTATTTGATGCGCCATCGCGGCGAGTTTTTCAAAAAATGTCCGGGCAGCGACGGCCAAGTCTGCTGTAACTACTTCGTGATCAATTTCGCCAGCAACTGTCCAATGGATTGCAGCTATTGTTACCTGCAGGAATATTTGCAAGACAACGCTGCGCTCAAGGTGTTCAGCAACGTCGGCGATTTGATCGATGAGGCCGAACGGACGCTGCAAAAGCACCGTGGGGTCTTTTTTCGCATCGGCACCGGCGAAATCACCGACAGCCTTGCGTTGGAACCGTACACCGGGATGGCGCGCGAGCTGATCCCGTATTTTGCCGAGCAAGCGAACGTGTTGCTGGAGTTGAAGACCAAGAGCGACTGCGTCGATAGCTTGCTCGACCTCGATCCGAAAGGGCGGGTCGTGGTCGCATGGTCGATGAATCCGCAACCGGTGATCGATCTTGAAGAACACGATACCGCATCTTTCAGCGAGCGGCTCGCCGCGGCGCGCCGCTGTCAGGACGCCGGTTATCGCCTTGGCTTTCACTTCGATCCGATGATCGAGTACGAAGGGTGGCAAGCGGATTACCAGGCGATGCTCGAGGCGATTTTTGCGGGCGTCGACTGGCGGCGGCTTTCCTGGCTGAGCCTGGGAGTGTTGCGCGAAACGCCCGGGCTTAAACGAACCATGCGTCGGCGTTATCCGCAAACCCGGCTTCTGACCGGCGAGCAAGTGCTCTGCCCGGACGGCAAGATGCGTTACTTTCAGCCCTTGCGCGTCGAGATGTACCGAAAGATGGTCGAGTGGATTCGCCGGCAGGCTCCGACGGTCAAGATTTATCTTTGCATGGAGTCCCGCGAAGTTTGGCAGCAGGTCTTTGGCTTCGCGCCGGCCTGCGAAAAAGAGCTCGGTAATCAAATGGCGCCCTTCGCTTGACGTTTTCATGACGAACAAGAACAGCCCCATCGGCGTGTTTGACTCCGGCATCGGCGGTCTCACGGTGTTACATCAGATTATCGAAGCGCTGCCGAAGGAAAATACGGTCTATCTCGGCGATACGGCGCGCGCGCCCTACGGCACGAAATCCGTCGAGACCGTGCTGCGCTATTCCTACGAGAACAGCGAATTTCTCGTTGAAAAGGGTGTCAAAGTCGTAGTCGTTGCGTGCAATACTTCCACAGCCATCGCCTTGAGCCAGCTGAAAGAGCGCTTGGCGATCCCGGTGATCGGTGTGATCGAGCCCGGCGTGCGGCGCGCGACCCAGCGCACGAAAAATAAGAAGGTCGGTGTGATCGGCACCGAGACGACGATTCAAAGCGGCGCTTATACTCACGCTCTCAAGGCCGCGGACGGCGCCATCGAGGTTTACAGCCGCGCTTGTCCACTCTTCGTGCCTCTGGTTGAAGAAGGTTGGACGGACAACGACGTCGTCGAGATGACGGCCAGAGCCTATCTTCAAGGTTTCAAGCAAAGTGGCATCGACACGTTGATTCTCGGCTGCACGCATTATCCATTGCTGAAGAAAGCCATTCGCAAGTTCATGGGCCCTGGCGTGCGTCTGGTCGATTCCGCCGAGGAAACCGCCAAGGTGGTCGAGTCGGTGCTGAAAAAGACATCGATCGTGAAAAAAGAAGGCAAAGGGGCGCACAGCTTTTTTGTCACCGACGCGCCGGACCGTTTCATTAAAGTCGGCCGCCGCTTTCTCGGTGAAAAGGTCGAATCGGCGGTGCGCATCGAGCGTTGAGGATGCTTTGTGTTCCTCAAGAACGGCTTTAAGTTGGCCTCGGAATCGGGTATTTTAATATCCTCGGCTAAATCTGTACCTCCTACGTTGTCCATCATGCAGGGAGAAAGTTCGTCGCATGCTTAATTTGATTAAAAAAATCGTCGGGACGAAGAATGACCGCGAAATTAGGCGGATTCGTCCTTACGTCGATGAGGTCAATGGTTTGGAGCAGGACTATCAGGGGCTCAGCGATGCCGAGCTCAAGGCTCGGACCGACCAGTTCAAAGCGCGCCTTGCCGAAGCCACCGCAAGTTTGAAACAAGAGCTCGAAGAAGCGCGCGCCGAGAGCGCGAGCGCGGAACCGGAGCGACGCGAAGAGATCAAGACCCAATGCGAAGAGCTCGATAAGCAGGTGCGTGAAAAGGAGGCGGAGATTCTTGAGGAACTTTTGCCGGAAGCGTTCGCGGCGGTCCGCGAGGCGTCGCGACGCACCATCGGTCTGCGCCACTTCGACGTGCAGTTAATCGGCGGCGTCGTGCTTCACGAGGGCAAGATCTCGGAGATGAAAACCGGCGAAGGCAAGACTCTTGTGGCGACCTTGTCGCTTTACTTAAATGCCTTGACGGGGCGCGGCGTCCACTTGATCACCGTGAATGACTACTTGGCGCGGCGCGATGTACAGTGGATGGGGCCGATATTTCACAAACTGGGATTGTCCACCGCGTCGATCGTGCACGAAGCGAGCTATCTTTTCGATCCGGCCTTTATCACTCATGACTATCGTTACCTGTATCTCCGCCCGATCAGCCGCCAAGAGGATTATCTCGCGGACATCACTTACGGCAACAACAATGAGTTTGGCTTCGATTATCTGCGCGACAATATGAAATTTTCTTTGGAGGAATACGTCCAGCGGGAGCTTAATTACGCAGTGGTGGACGAGGTCGACAACATTCTCATCGACGAAGCGCGCACGCCGCTGATCATCTCCGGACCGGCCGAAGAATCCACCGACAAGTATTACGTCATCGATCGTATCATTCCCAAGCTGCAGCGCGGCGCGGTCATTCAGGGCGACCCATCGCAAGAAGATCGCGCCGCGATCGAAGCCAAGGGCGACTATACGGTCGACGAGAAAAGCCGCTCCGTGACGTTGACCGAAGGCGGTGTGGCGAAGGTCGAGCGGTTGCTCGGCGTGCATAATCTTTATGATCCGCGCCAGATCGATACCTTGCATCATGTGCAGCAGGCGCTCAAAGCGCACGCGATTTTCAAGCGCGACGTGGATTACGTCGTCAAGGACGGTGAAGTTATCATCGTCGACGAGTTCACCGGCAGATTGATGCCCGGCCGGCGCTGGTCGGACGGATTGCATCAAGCGGTCGAAGCCAAGGAGCGGGTGCACATCCGCGAGGAGAACCAAACGCTCGCGACGATCACGATTCAGAATTATTTCCGCATGTACAAAAAACTCGCAGGCATGACCGGCACGGCAGACACGGAGGCGCCCGAGTTCAAAAAAATCTATAAACTCGATGTGGTCGTCATCCCCACTCATCGCGCCATGGTGCGCGATGACCTTCCCGACGTCGTCTATCGCACGGACAATGAAAAGTACGACGCGGTCGTGCAGGAGATCGAGGAGCGAAGCAAGAAGGGCCAGCCGATACTGGTCGGAACTACGTCCGTGGCCAAGTCCGAGCGGATCTCGCGCATGCTTAAGAAGAAGGAT
>JBEVIO010000523.1:0-3734 GCA_040510635.1 Binatia bacterium
CACGTGGCGCGGATGAATTTGAAAAAACTCGAGTGGACGAAGATTTTTCCGCATATCACGCGACCGATGGTGGACTGGGATGGTCGAGTGATGATCGTCGTTTCGCGCACGCCCGGTTTGACTTACAACACAACTATGGTTCGCGCCGAAGAAGTGCCGCAGAAAGTCGAAGATTTGCTCAATCCGAAATGGAAAGGAAAAATCGCCTCGACGCCGTACGCCGCTTCATTCGATCGCTTGGCGCTGATCTGGGGTGAGGAGAAAAGCACGGCATTTTTGCAAAAATTTGCCAAGCAGGTAGCCGGCCTGATTCGCTGCGGCGAGGAGGAGCGGGTTCTCAACGGCGAATTCGCCATGATGGCATTCAATTGCGACTTGGCGGACGCCAACGACATGCGCGAGAAAGGCGCGCCTGTCAACGGCAGGATTTTCAAAGACGCGGGGATTCTGTCCTATTGGTACCTCGCGGTGCCGAGCAATTCCGCGCATCCAAACGCGGCGTCTCTTCTCGCAGCGTTTATGTTGACCAAAGAGGGACAGGATATTCTTTGGAAGACAGAGAAGACCAGTTCGCATTTGGTCGAGGGAACCAACATGTTCAAGTTCGTTAAAGAGCAGGAGCGCCAAGGCGTCAAGTTCTATGCGAATCCCGTCTCCGACGTCGTAAAAAATCACGAGAATCAAAGCCGCGTGCGGCAAAAGTTTCAGGACATTTTGGCAGGCAAATAATCGTGAAGGGTCGCTGGGTAGTCGTTGGAATTTCCGCGGCGGCCTTAGTCCCGGTCCTCGCGCTCCTGCTGCTCGTTTTGTGGATGGGCTTTTGGCAAAACGGGCCGGGCGAGCCGATCGTTTACACGTTAAATCACTACCGCAAGATTTTCACTGATCCGTTTACTTACAAGACTTTTGTGAACACAGTCGGTTTTGCCACGACGGCCGTGCTCGTCTCGCTTTTTTTCGCCGTGCCCACGGCCTGGCTGGTCGAACGCACGGATCTGCCGGGGAAAAATTTTATCTTTGTGCTCGTGACGCTCGGCGCGCTGCTGCCGACGTTTTTCACTGCCATGGGTTGGGTGTTTCTGTTGCATCCGCGCATCGGTATCGTCAATCGTTTCTTCGTCGATCTTTTTGGACTGCAGCAAGCGCCGTTCAATATTGCATCGATTAGCGGCATGGGTTGGGTCGAAGGTCTGGGTTTGTCCTCCATCGCTTTCATCATGGTGGTCGCCACTTACCGCACGATGGATCCGTCGCTGGAAGAAGCGGCGCGGGTACACGGATTGGGAATCTTTCGCACCCTTCGCTACGTCACGCTGCCGCTCACGTTTCCCGGCGTCATCGCGGCGTCGATTTATGTGTTTACCATTGCCTTGTCGGCTTTCGAAGTGCCGGCGATCATCGGCATGTCGAACAAAATTTTTACTTTCGCGACGTTTATTTTTTATAAAATTCAGCCGTTGGAGGAGCTGCCCAGCTACGGTGTCGCGGGCGCCGTGAGCACCGTGTTGATTCTGCTAGCGCTCTTGCTGAGCTGGAGTTACTTCCGTGTCCTGCGTTTTTCTCATCGTTACGCGGTTGTCACCGGCAAGGCTTATCAGCCGCGCTTGATCGAGCTCGGGCCGAAGGGGTGGCTCTTGGCGTGGTCGTTTCTCGGGTTTTATTTTATCGTCGCCAAATTATTGCCTTTTCTCCTGTTGATTTGGGCCGCGCTGTTGCGCTACTTCCAGCCGCCGTCATGGGTGGCGCTCAGTCAAGTGTCGCTCAATAATTTTTACGGCCTGCCGTGGAAGCTGATGTTGCAGGGGGCGGGTAATACTCTCATCCTCATGCTTACCGTGCCGACGCTCACCTTGTTGATTTGCCTGGCGATCTCCTGGACCGTGCTGCGCTCCGGTCTGCGCGGGCGGCTGCTTTTCGACGCGGTGGCATTTTTGCCTCATGCCGTGCCGCACCTCATTTTGGCGATCGCGGCGATGTTTGCGACCTTGTTTCTTTTGCACAATGCTTTCTCTCTTTATGGCAGCTTGACCATTCTCATTTTCGTTTACACCATAAGCCGGATCAGCTTTGCCACGCGCATTCTCAATAATTCGCTCGCGCAAATTCATCCGGAGCTCGAAGAAGCGGCGTTTGTCGGCGGTCTCAAGCTCTTGCAGGTGATGCGGAAGATTCTCGTGCCGCTGCTCAAGCCGGCGCTGGTTTATGCGTGGATCTGGATGGCGCTGCTTTGCTATCGCGAATTGACCATGGCGTCGGTCCTGGTCACGAGCCAGAACAACGTCACCTTGCCAATGATCGTGTGGGGTTTGTGGCTCGGCGGCAGTCTTAACCAAGCCGCAGCCGCCAATCTCGTCGTGCTCGCGTTCATGTTGCCGGCGGTCTTGCTTTATTTCATCTTCGGCCGGCGCAGTCGAGTCACGGAGGTCGCGTGATTTCGATCTCCGGCTTGAGCAAAAGGTTTCATACCGGCGACCATGCAGTGGCGGCGCTGCGGGCGATCGATCTCGAAGTCGGGCGCGGCGAATTTTTTGTTTTGCTCGGTCCGAGCGGATCGGGTAAAACCACGCTCCTGCGCAGCGTCGCGGGTCTCGAAAAGCCTGACGAAGGCGAGATCTCGCTCAATGGCAAGATTGTCTATTCGCGCAGCCGGCGGATCAGCGCCGCGCCGGAGGAGCGCGAGATCGGCATGGTTTTTCAATCCTATGCGATCTGGCCGCATCTGACGGTGGCGGAAAACATCGGGCTGGTGCTCACTCACGGCCGTTCGAAAATGTCGAAGAAAAGCGCCGTGGAGCGGATTCGCCGCAGCCTCGAGCTGGTTCAATTGGAAAACTTCGAGGACCGGCCCGCGCGCCTATTAAGCGGTGGCCAACAGCAGCGCGTCGCGCTGGCGCGCGCACTGGCGGTCAATCCGGCGCTGCTGTTGATGGATGAGCCGCTGAGCAATCTGGACGCCCGGCTGCGCGAAGAAGTGCGCGCCAATATCAAGAAGCTGGCCACCCAGCTTGGCATTACGGTTCTCTATGTGACCCACGATCAGGTCGAGGCCATGGTGCTCGCCGATCGGATCGCGGTGATGGCTCATGGCGAGATTCTGCAAATCGGCAACCCTTTCGAGCTCTATCGCAGCCCGGCCAACGCGCTGGTGGCGGAGTTCTTCGGTTCGATCAATTGGATACGTGGTAAAATGCTGGATGCAAACCGCGTCGAGACGGAATGCGGAGTCTTATGTGTAACTGATTCGCGTAGCTGTGATGGCGCCGTGATCGTGGGCATACGACCCGAGGACATTCGGTTGGGGCGATCTTCCAATGATGATGAAAATCGGATACAGGGGAAAGTTGTGAGCTCAACGTTCTTGGGGGATCAGGTCGTGGCCGAGCTAAAGATCAACGAGCAGACATTGATCGCGAAGACGCTGCCCGATGACGGCAGGCCCGCAGGAAACATTTCGGTTCATCTGCCGAAAGGCAAGCTTGTGGTTTTTCCCGATCGTTCGGAGCGGCTATTCCACTCAACCATGAATTAAAGGCTGGAAAGGAGAAATTGCTATGGGCGGTAATATGAAAGCGAACGGTGATGTTCATCACCTCGACCATTTTGTCATCGCGGTGATGGATCCGGCTCGGGCGGAAAAATTCTACAGCGAGGTCTTGGGAGCGTACACCTTGAAGACTCAAAACGCGCCCAACATGACGCGCATCTTCATGAAGCTGGGCGAAAACCACGTGGGA
>JBEVIO010000524.1:0-5131 GCA_040510635.1 Binatia bacterium
GATTCGCACGGTGCAGGATCTCCGCGGCAAGCCCGTCGGGGTAACGCGCTTTGGCTCTTCGACGGATTTTGCCATGCGCCAGGTGCTGCGCAAAAACGGTCTCGAGCCGATAAAAGACGTGCCGGTTCTGCAAATCGCCGGCGGGCACAGAGGTCTGGCGACTTCACTTTTGAGCCGGGCGGTTTTCGCGGCGACGATTGCGCCGCCCAATAGTCTGCGCGCGGAAAAAGGCGGCGCCAAACTTTTGCTCGACATGAGCAAGTCGGGCATCTATTTTCCCTATTCGACGATCGCCAGCACGCGCGGGTTTCTGAAAAAGAGCCGTCCCACTGCGCTCGGATTCATGAAGGCCTATTCCGACGGGGTGAAGCGGATGAACGCCGACAAGCCGTTCAGCATCGGCGTGATCAAAAAATATATGCGCGAAGACGATCCGGAAATCTTGGACTACATTTACAAGTACGGCGTCGAATTCATCAGCCGCGTTCCCGAACCGAACAAAGAAGGCGTCGTCGAAGTGCTGCGCCAAAGTACCGACCCCAAAGCCAAGGTTGCGCCGCCCGAAAGCTTCATCGACGATGGGCTCGTGCGCGAGCTCGCGCAGCGCGGCATGTACCGCTAACTCCGGCAAACCTTTGACGGCAACCTGAATCCCCATGGCGCGCTATCGCATCGGCACAGACATCGGCGGCACCTTTACCGACCTCTGCATTCTCGAAGAAGAGGGCGGCGAGTTCTTCAATCTCAAGGTTCTCACCACGCCCAGGGATCTCGCTCAGGGAGTGATCGAGGCGCTGGAGACCTTCTTTCACGGCGGCAGAGCACCTGAAGACACGACGTCGCTCTTTCACGCGACAACCGTGGCAACCAACGCGCTGCTGGAACAAAAAGGCGGCGATACCTGGCTGGCGATCACGGAGGGCTTTAGCGGCGTCTACGAGACTCCGGAATTGAGTCACATCCGTCCGGGCGCCTACGATTATCTTTGCTATCCCAAGCCACGGCTGCTCGTGCCCCAGCGCAAAACCGTCGAGATCCCCGAGCGCATCGACGCTCAAGGCCGCATCGTCACTGCCCTCGACGAACCCGAAGCGCGCAAGCGTTTGGCGATACTGAGAAACGCCCGCGCGGAATCCGTGGCGGTTTGTTTTCTTTTTTCGTTTCTGAACCCGCTGCACGAGCAGCGCTTACGCGAGTTGATCTACGACATCGTGCCGTCGGCGCAGGTTTACCTTTCCTCGGAAGTGTTGCCCCAGATCCGCGAATATTCCCGTTTAGCGACGACGGTGACCAATGCTTACGTCGCGCCGGTGGTGATTCGTTATGTTGATCGTCTCGAGCGCGCCCTGGCCGAGCGTGGTTTTCATCGCCGGCTTTACATCATGCAATCCACCGGCGGAAGTTTGACGACCGGCGTGGTGCGGAAAATTCCCGTGCAAATCATCGAATCAGGCCCCGCCGCAGGCGTTCTCGCCGCCGCGCACATTGGCGCGTTGACGAGCAATAATAAAATCATCTCCTTCGATATGGGCGGCACCACCGCGAAAGCCGGCCTGATCGAAGGCAACGCGCCGCGCATCGTGTCGCGCTTCCAAGCCGGCGAATGGCTGCTTGGCATTCCTTCTCTCGATCTGGTGGAAATTGGCTCCGGCGGCGGCAGCATCGCCTGGATCGATGCGAGCGGCATGATGAAAGTGGGACCGCAAAGCGCCGGTGCCGACCCCGGACCGGCGTGCTACGCCAGGGGCGGTGCCGCGCCCACGGTAACCGACGCCGATTTAGTCCTCGGTTGGTTGAATGCGGATTTCTTCCTCGGCGGTCAGATGCCGCTAAAACTTGAAGCGGCGAAGCAAGCCGTCGAAACACGCATCGCCAAGCCGTTGGGGCTTGATTCCGTCATAGCAGCGGACGGTATCGTCAAGATCGTCAATTCGCAGATGGTCGAAGCGCTGCGCTTGGTCACGGTGGCGCGCGGCGAAGACCCGCGCGCGTATGCGATGGTCGCCTTCGGCGGCTGCGGTCCCGTGCATGCCGCGAAATTGGCCGAAGAGCTGCAGATCGCCAGAGTGATTATCCCCGCCGCGCCCGGGGTCGCGTCAGCAATGGGGCTGCTCGTTTCCGATCTCAAGCGTGACTATTTGCGCACACGCGTCGCGGACCTCGAAGAGGTCAGCGCCGAAGAGGTCCAAGCGCAATTCGAGGAACTCGAAAAATTGGCGATCGAAGAGTTGGCGGCGGAAAATATTCCCGGCGAGCAAATCCGTTTCGAACGCGCCTTAGACCTTCGCTACGCGATTCAGAAATATGAGCTGGCGGTGCCTGTTGCCGGCGGCACACTGAAGGAACGGGAAAAAATCGCATTGCGCGGTTTATTCGACGAGCGCCACGAGCAACAGTACGGCACCCGCGCCGCCGATCAAAAAGTTGAAATCGTCAACTATCATCTGACGGCGAAACTGCCGTTGCCTCGGCCCGAGCTCCGCAAACTACCATTTCAAGGAGAGGATTCCGAAAGCGCGCTGAAGGGATTCCGCCACGCCTATTTCGACGGTTGGCTCGATTGTCCAGTCTACGCCCGCGACAAACTCGCCTGCGGCAACCGTTTGGCCGGACCAGCCATTGTCGAGCAAGTGGATTCGACGATCGTGATTTATCCCGGCCAAAAAGCGCGGACGGATGAATTCGCCAACGTGATCATCGAGGTGGCGCGATGACGGCGGCCATCGATCCCATCGTCTTGGAAATCGTCAACTCCAAGATCACCAGCATCGTCGACGAAATGCGCATGGTGCTGTTCCACAGCGGCTACTCCACCGTGCTGCGCGAATCGGAAGACGGCAGCGCCGGGCTCTTGGATGCCGAGCTGCGCACCGTCGCCGTGTCGAAAAAGCTCCCCTTCCATTTCGCTTCGTTCTCCGCAGTCAAAGAGCATTTGCCGCGCTACTTCGCGCCGCAAGATTTGGCCGACGGCGATGTCTTGCTGTTCAATCATCCCTTCGAAGGCAACGTTACCCACACCTCGGACACGATCACCTTGATGCCGATCTTTTTTGCCGGTAAGATCGTCGGCTACAGCGGTACCCTTGCGCACAAGCCCGATCTTGGCGGCATTCGCGGCCTGACCGCGGCGCGGGATTTATGGGAAGAGGGACTCGTGCTCCCGCCCGTGAAATATCATGTGCGCGGCGTCGTGAACCGCGACATCGAGCACATTGTCGGCGCCAACAGCCGCATCCCGATGGAAACTTTGGGTGATCTACGCGGCCAGGTGGCGGCGTGTAAAGTAGGCGCGCAACGATTCCAGGAGCTCTGTGGGCGTTTCGGCGCCGCTACGGTCTCCGGCGCGACAAATGAGTTGTTGGAGCGGATTGCCACGCGTTTGCGCGCCGCACTGAAACGCTGGCCGGACGGAACCCACGAAGCTGAAGGGCTTTTGGATCACGACAATGTAAATCTACAGCGCTCGATCCGCGCGCATCTGGCGATCACTAAAAACGGCGACCGGATACTTTTTGATTTCACCGGCTCGGACGCGCAAGCTCAGGGAGCGGTCAATTTGGTTATGCCCATGGTCAAGAACAGTTGCTACTGCGCGCTGATGGCGATGACCGACGCCAATCTGCCGTTCAATCACGGCTTCGTCGACGTCGTCGAAACTAAATTTCGCCAAGGCACAGTCGTTTGTCCGACGCCTGGAGCCGCGGTCTCCCATTACACGCCGCTCGCTCATTTGGTGTGCGACATGGCGGTGAAAGCGCTCGGCGAGTTCTGTCCCGAGCGCGCCGCGGCTTCGGCCGGCGGCGGCGGATCGATCCGTCTCATGGGGACGCTGTCGTCGGGGAAGTCGTGGGTGCTGATGGAACTTCTCAACACGGCGCAGGGCGCCACTGCCGGGCGCGACGGAGTGAACTTAATCCATGGTCCGCTCGGCGCGGGACAGTTTCGCCCCGGTCCTATCGAAATCAACGAAAGCGAGTTTCCCCTGCGTATCACGCGCTTCAGCGTGACACCGGACTCGGGCGGGCCGGGAAAATTTCGTGGCGGCATGGGCAGCACGCGCGAATATCAGGTACTGGCCGACGCCGTGGTTCCGGTGCGGAGCTTGAAAGGCAGTCTGCGCGGCAAATTACCGCCGTGGGGAATCTTCGGCGGTCGGAGCGCTCAAGTCGGCGATGTGTTCGTCAACGGCGAATCCGTCCCCGACGGTGTGCGCGAGGTTGCGCTCAAATCGGGAGATGTCGTGCGCGTGCAGACCAATGCCGGCGGCGGCCTTGGCAATCCATTTGAGCGCGAAGCCGAACTCGTGCTCGGCGACGTGCTGGATCACTACGTAACCGTTGACCGCGCGCGCGAAGATTACGGTGTCGTCATCGACGCACAAACAATGTCGGTCGACAGCCAAGCCACGCACAGCTTCCGCGCGTCGAAACAACGCGGCCAATAACCCGCTCCTGGCCGCGCAGGAGAAATCGTGACACAAGTTCGCTTCGGTGTCGGCCTCTTCGCCACAGAGAACGCCTGCGACGGCGTGCGCCTCGCGCAACGGGCCAACGCGTTGGGCTTCGACCGATTCTGGGTCGGCGACTCCCACATGATCTGGCGCGAGGCTTTCGTCATGCTCGGCGCTATCGCTTCGACGACCAATAGAATTCAAATCGGTCCCGGCGTGACTCATCCGATCGTGCGCCACATGACGGTCATCGCCAGCGCCATGGCAACCCTAAACGAACTCGCGCCTAACCGCGCCGTACTCGGTATCGGCGTCGGCGCCACAGGTCCGGAGAATATCGGCATGAAGCCGGTCGCCGTCGAGGAATTCGGCACAACGCTCCGCACGCTGAAAAGTCTTATGGCGGGCGATGCGATACAAACGAATGGCCGGGAGGTCAAATGCGTGTTTGCCGCGCCGCCGCCGATTCCGATCTATATCGGCACGCGCGCGCCGAAAGTGATGCGGCTCGCTGCCGCGTTGGCTGAAGGCATCATCTACACCGGTGAAGTGTCGACTTTGGCGGCGACGATTGCCACTTTAAAGCAATGCTGCGCCGAGTCCGGCCGCTCGCCGCGCGGAGTGGAGCTTGTCTATCGCCTCCCTTGCTGCATCGCGGAAAAGTCATCGGACGCCAGAGAA
>JBEVIO010000525.1:0-7027 GCA_040510635.1 Binatia bacterium
CAGGCGCAGATCATCAATTTGTTGCAGGAGCTGCAAGAGCGCATGCACCTCACTTATTTGTTCATCTCGCACGACCTGCGCGTGGTCGAGCACATCAGCCATCGGGTGGCGATCATGTATCTGGGCAAGGTCGTCGAGATCGCCAATGCCGAGACGATTTACCGCGACGCCAAACATCCGTATACTCGGGCGCTGTTGTCCGCGGTGCCGATGCCCGACACCGCGCGCAAGAAAGAACGTATCGTGCTCGAAGGCGACGTGCCCAGTCCGGTCAACCCGCCGGCGGGCTGCACCTTTCATCCGCGCTGTTCCTATAGGGAAGCGCTTTGCAGCGAGACCGAACCCCCATTGGATTTTGACGCCGATCGCCATGGTGTAGCCTGCCACGTTTTCGGGCCGATCAAGCGCGCCTAGCATTTGTAGCCTGAGGGGTGACCGGCTTTTGCTGTTGAAATAGACAATGCCGATGCTAGAATATCATCACATTTAGCAGCGAGGTAAAACTGTAGATTTTGAAAGGCCTCTCGGAAGCGATTCCGAGGGGTTTTTATTTTGTCGAGGAGTCGAGAATATGGCAGACGCAAGCGTCCCCATGACGGGGAAAGGCTTCCAATTCCTGGTGGATGAGCTGAAACGTTTAAAAAACGTTGAGCGGCCAAAAAACATTCGTGATATCGAAGAGGCGCGCGATCACGGCGATCTTTCGGAGAATGCCGAATTTCACGCGGCAAAGGAGCGGCAATCGTTGCTCGACCTGCAGATCCGCGAGATCGAGGACAAGGTTGCACGAGCGCAGGTGATCGATGTCTCCAAGCTCTCAGGCGATAAAGTGGTGTTCGGCGCCACGGTTTCCCTTGCTGATGGTGCTACGGGTGACAAGGTGGTATACCAAATCGTCGGCGATCATGAAGCGGAACCGAAGAACGGAAAAATTTCCATTAGCTCTCCTATCGCGCGTGCCTTGATCGGAAAGAGCGAAGGAGACGAAGTTCAGGTCCACACCCCAACGGGCGTTCGTACGTTTGATATTCTCAGCGTGGAATATACAGATTAGAGCACGGCTACCGGTGGGGCGGGCCTATCTGGAAAGGAACCATGTCCTTTTCAGCCCCAGAGGCTGCCCTCAAGCGTCATCCGTTGCGGCGATCAAGTCCGCTGCGCTTGTTGCCGAAAGTTCTCCCGCCGAATTCTTACCACCGCCTGGGTCGGCCAAGCGCGGCTGGGTTTTTCTTGTTGCTTCTTTGTCTGCTTGCGGCGCCGCCGGCGCGCGCCGCGGTCATGATCGAGCCGCGCGTCGGTTTTCACGGTGTGTTTCAACTCGGCCGGCCGTTTCCGTTGGAAATCGAGCTCAGCAATACCGGCCGGCCCGCTGAAGGGACTCTCGAAGTCCGGGTCTGGAAGGGCGGCGCGACCAAAGGCGGAGCGCCTTATCTGGTCAAATATCAACGCGACATTTTTCTCGGCGCACAGACGCGCAAAACCGTGCAGCTCACGGTGGATCCGGATTTTATTAGCCGGCCGGTCACGATCGCTTTTTCCAGCGCCGAGGTGAATGCTTCGCAAGAACTCGATCTGCGCCGTTATTTTTCACCGGCGCCGGTGCTGCTGTTTATGAGCGAAAGCGGCGCGCTGCCGCCGCTCGCTTTGACGGCTGCGCCACAAAGTCGGTTGGTGTCGCTCGCGCCCGCCCAATTGGCGGCGGATTCGCGCGCCCTGCTCGGTGTTTCCCATCTGATTATTTACGATCAATCGCTGCGCGAGCTGTCCCGTTCTCAGTTGCTAGCGCTCGACGCCTGGCTCACGGCTGGCGGCAAGATGATCGTTTTTGGCAGTTTGAACTACGCGCTTTATCAGGAGCCGGCGCTCAGCCGCTTTTTACCCGTGCGCGTCACCGGCGCGAGGCAAATCACCTTTGTGCCGAGCGCCGTCAAAGGCGAACGGCCGGTGTCGATAGCCGGCGCCTGGGCGCAGACTTCGACTATCGTGAGCGGCAACGCGCTCACCGAAGGCGCCGGTCTGCCGCTGTTGGTCGAAGCAAGCCGTGGGCGTGGACGGATCGTTTATCTGGCGCTCGACGTGGGCCGGCCGCCGCTCTCCCAGTGGGAGGGTCTGCCGCGATTTTTACAAAGCCTGATCGCGCCGCGCGGCGGCGACGACCCGGCGCCGCGCACGGAATGGAACGACGCGGTTTTTAACCAGTTGATCGCCAGCCCCTCGTTTATCGCGACCTATGTGCCGTCGGGGTCGTTATTGCTCGCCATGCTGAGCTATCTCATTTCGATTGGCGTGATCACGTGGTTTTTGCAACGCCAGCGCTTCCCGGTGCGCCGATTATTGATTGTCTTCGCGACGATCGTCTTTGTCGGCATGTTAGGCGGCTACTTCTATTTCAGCCGGGGGGGTCATGTCCCTGATGGCGTGCTCTTAAGCTCCACTGTGCTTGAAAGCAGCGGCGACGGTTTCGTCGACGCCCAGGCGAATCTCGCGTTGTTCTCTACCCAGTTGCGCCAATACGATTTAGAAATGGAGCGCGGCTGGCTCGATCTGACGCCAGTCTCGATACGGCCGCGCGATTCGACGGAGCAAGCCGTGGTCGTGCAGGATGGCGCCGGCGCGAGCCGATTCCAGTTGCCGCTGCGCGAATGGGACTATCGGCTTTTTCGCATGCGCCGCATCGATCGGTTTCCACTGCGTGCCGAGTTCGAGACTCAGGGTGATCGATTGCTCCTGAAGGTGGAAAATCGCAGCACCAAAGATCTGGCCAATTGTTGGCTGCTTCTGCCCGGGCAGCGCTTCGATCTAGGCGCGATTCCGCGCGGCGCAAGCTGGCGCAAGAGCTTTCCGCTGACGAGCGCCAAAACACGCGACGACATCGGCGCTAACCGGATGGACACGGTAAGCTTCCGCGAGGTCACTTTTCCCGACAAGACCCGCGACGTGCTGTTTCACTCGTCGATGTTCCCGCGCGACGGCGATAGCCGCTGGGCGGGCGGTGCGGCAGTCTTTTTCGGTTGGGTGAAGGATCCCGAACCGCGCGTGCGGGTCGACGATCCGCGCATTCAGGCGCAGGACTATGCGCTCTTTCGCGCGATTTTTCCTTTGACGGGCGGGGAGGACGAATGAGCGAAAATCCCGTGTGGCGCGAAAGCATGGAAATCTATTTCGCCGAAGGGCACGGCTTTGCCGTTTATTTTTATCTTCTGATTATTCTTGCGCCGGTGGAGTTTCTTTCTTTGTACATACCGTCGTTGGACGCGCAGATGTGGAGCGGCTCGGCAAGCCTGTTTAAAGTGACGGCGGTGACGACTTTGGTGCTGGTGATTTATTTTTCGTTGCGCGTGGCCAATCAAGAGTTCGCGGCGTGGCGTTTCAAATCGCTCAAGAGTTGGCTGTGCGACGAAGGTCTGCCCGCGGCGATGATCAGACGCGCTCAGCTCGGGTTTCTTTGCGTTCATATCGGCCTGTCCCTGCTGCTTTGCGGGCCGTTGTTAGTCTGGGCCGGGGCGATCGCGCGCACTCCGCTATCGAGCATCACGCTCACTTTTTTGTTGCTGCCGGCTTACGCGCTAATTTACGGCGTCTGGGGGCTGGCGACGCTGGCACTCTGGGAGCGCCGTCTGGAAAACCGCCAGGTTTTCATTCGTTGCTTATTTGCGGCTTTGGTAATTCTCTCGGCGCTGTTCTACCTGCCGTTGAACCCGATCGCGTTTCTGCTCGCTATGCTGAGCCGCCAGGAGCTGGCGCCGCTGGCGCTATTCGGCATTCAGTGGTCGGGAACTTTTAGCCATTTGAGTTTTCATATCTTGCTCGGCGTCGCCGGCTACTCGTTGTATCGCTGGGGGCTTAGGCGGGCGCCTGGATTTTGAGCGGAGCAATGGAAAATCTCGAAGCCAAATTTGCCGGCCTGCTACACTGGGAGCGACGCAAACGGCGCGAACAGACTCTCCTCGCCGTCAGCTGCTACGCGGCGGCGCTGGCAATCATTTTATCGCCCTTCGACATCTATCTGCCCAACCCTTGGCTGCGCTGGCTCGCCCCCGTGGCGTTATTTTTCTCGCTGGCGCCATGGTTTCTCCACCGCGCGCGCTGGCGGCTCGGCGATTCGGCGCGGGCTTTGGTCAAACTGGACAAGACGCTCGGCCTCGAGGAACGCGCCGTCACTGCCTGGGAATTGTCGACGCGCAAGGAAACTCAGGGCGCGGCGTTGCTGGTATTGCACCAAGCCGAAGAAAGGCTCCGCTCGCTCGAGCCGCGCGCGGTTTCGCCGCGCCGCTGGAATTGGCCGGCCTACGCCGCCCTGCCTTTGCTGGCACTCTGGTTCATGCTCTTGTGGTTCGATTTCGACCGCGGCGATGAACAGGCGCGCTATGGCGGGCCGCCGACGCTGGCGCATAGGCTCCGCGAATATTCCCGCGAGCTGCAAGAAAAAGCAAAAAATGAGGGACTGCGGGAAACGCTCAATTTGGGCCGAGAGCTTGAAAAAACCGCACAAAAAAATATCGAGGCAAAAAGCGCCGACGAATCGGTAAAAAAAGAATTGGCCGGCGCCGCTGGGAAATTCGCCGCCGCGGCCCAATCCAGCGCGGAGAAAAGTTCTTTCTCAAACGGCGCCAGCGAGCAAAGCCTCAAGGATTTGAAAGCCGAGATCGAGGCGACGCGCGACCTGCTGCAGTTGCCCGAGCCGGCCCAAGCGAATCAGGAGACAGGTCAGCGCTGGATGGAACGGCTGGCGGCTATGCCTCAACTCAAGCGCCAATTCGAAAATTCCGAAGGCGGCGGCCAGGGCCTCGGACAGAAAGAGCTAAAATCGTTTCTCGACAAATTGGAGCAACAGGTTACCGGCGAGTTGGACCGGCGTTCCTTGATCGATGCGCAGCAATATCTCGAACAGCTGATGAAACAGGGTCAAGGCGCCAAGGGCGAAAATTACGCGCGCAGCGGCGCTCCGGGCGAGCAAGATCCAAGCGCCGAAGGCGCGCGGAAAAAAAACCCCAACAGCTTGCCGGGCAAAGAACCGGGAAAACAAGATCAAGACTCGCGCTCGCTGCCGGAGTTTCGTCCAGGCGCGTCGACTCAAGTCAAAGGCTTGCTCGGCGAGGGCGAAAGCAGCGCGCTCGATTTCAAAGGCAAACCGACGGCGGGAAAAAGCGCGGTTCCGCAAGCGGAAATCACCGCTTCCTATCGTCGCCAGGCCGAGCAGGAGCTCAATTCCGAGCGCGTGCCGGATGCGCTCAAAGAAACGATTAGAAATTATTTTCTCTCGTTAGGGGAAGTGAAAAGTAAGTGAGCAGTTGTCAGTCGTCGGCAAGGATCTGATTTTTTCCTGCTCGCTGGCAACTGCAAACTGTTAAGTGATCAGGAGTCGCGTCATGCAATCCGTAGAGGAAATCGAACAACGTATCGTCAACGCGCGGCGGACCTTCGACGGGCTGCGCGCCGAGATGGCTCGGATGATCGTCGGTCATGAGGAATTGATCGAGCAAGTGTTTATTGCGCTCGTTTGCGGCGGCCACTGCCTGCTGGAAGGTGTGCCGGGCTTGGGCAAAACCTTGATGGTGCGGAGCTTGGGCGAAACGTTGAGCTTGAGCTTTTCGCGGATTCAGTTCACGCCCGATCTCATGCCGGCCGACATCACCGGCACGAATATGCTCACCGACGATCCCTCGGGGCGCAAGATATTCGAGTTTCAGCGCGGGCCGCTCTTTGCCCACATCGTGCTTGCCGATGAGATCAATCGCGCCACGCCGAAAACCCAGTCGGCGTTATTGGAGGCGATGCAGGAACAGAGCGTCACCGTCGGCGGCAAGATGCATCGCTTGGAAAATCCTTTCATGGTGCTGGCGACGCAAAACCCCATCGAAATGGAAGGCACCTATCCTTTGCCCGAGGCGCAGGTGGATAGATTTTTTTTCAAATTGCTGCTGCAGTTCCCGAGCCGCGCGGAGCTGGCGCGGATCGCCGATTTGACCACGGCGGCGCCGCCGTCGGCGCTGCGCGAGGTCTTGGACGCGCCAGGAATCTTGCAAATGCGCCAGTGGGTGAGAGAAGTTCCGCTCGCGGACGTCGTGAAGGATTATGCGGTGCGCTTGGTATTGAGCACCCACCCGCAATTAAAACAAGCGAACGGGTCGGGTGGATTAGCACAGCGCTTCGTCATGTACGGCTCGAGCCCGCGCGGGTTGCAGAGCTTGATTCTGGCGGCGAAAGGGCGCGCGCTACTGGCCGGCCGGCCCAATGTTTCTTTCGACGATATTCGCAGCCTGTTGCTGCCGAGCCTGCGTCACCGCTTGATTCTCAACCTCGAAGCCGACGCCGAAGGCGTCAATGCGGAGAAGATCTTGAGCGAAGTGGCGGAGCAAGTCCCGGAAGTGGAATAGAATACGATGAGTTTAGAGTTTCGGGTTTCGAATTTCGAATTTAGACGAGGATGGTTCGCTGAAGTTGTTGCACGGCTTCGCGCCGCCGGAACCAAGATCCCTCGCTTCGGTCGGGCTGACCAATCGGATGGTCGCGTCGGCAACAGTAAGAAATTATCTGAACCATTTGTTGCGGGCCGTCAAGCAGAAACCCGAGACCCGCAACCAGAAACTTTTTTCGACACCGAATTCCTGCGCAAGCTCGAACGGCTTCATCTGGTCGCCAAGCGGCTGAGCTGGGCCGGCGCCAAGGGCGAGCATGCCGCCTCGCGTAAAGGTTTTAGCCTGGAATTTTCCGATTACCGCCGCTATCAGCACGGCGACGATCTGCGTTACGTCGACTGGAATATCTACCGGCGCCTCGAGCGACTGCTCTTGAAAGTGTTTACCGCAGAGGAAGAGATGAATATTTACCTGTTGATCGACACGAGTCGGTCGATGGCCGAAGGCGCGCCGGCGAAGCTCGATTACGCCAAAAAAGTCGCCGCGGCTCTGGGCTACATCGGTCTGAAGAATCTCGATCGGCTTGGCGGTGCGTCGTTTTCGACCCACCTGCAAGCGCCGCTCACTCTTGGGCGCGGTAGGAAGCAGGTGCTCAGCTTATTTCGCTT
>JBEVIO010000526.1:0-4116 GCA_040510635.1 Binatia bacterium
GCTTGTTCTTCGCGCAGCGGCCCGCCCGACACACGCTACGTGCCGGCGGGTGATCTCCTCGACATCGTCAAGGACTTTCAGCGCTTGGCAAAAGAAGACACCTACCGTTTTCCTATTCCCAAGGATGTCACCGGCGTCAATATCATGAAGGCCACTCTGGTTCGGCTGAATGATTACGAACGCAAAAACCCCAATCAGTTCAGTGATATTGTGCAGTTCAACAAGGCTCTCGCCTTGGAACGACTCCGGGAGTACGACCAGGCAGCAGCGCTTTACCGCAAGGTCGCCGAAACCGACGGCCGCCTCGCTTCGGAAGCGGCCAAAAACGCCGAGCTCCTCGATAACTTTTTGCGTATTTTTGACAAAGTCATACCGGCTGACGATCCTTTCAAATACATAGCCGGTCTCGACGAGAAAGTCGCGGCATGGAACCAGCTCATGCAAAAATATCAAGGCACGCAATACGCGTTTCTGGCCCGAGTCGAAGAGGAGCGCGTTGACCGCGCTAAGGTCGCCTTTGTCGAAGCCAACCGCCATCGTCTCAATGAAGGCAATCAGTTGACAATTGTCGGCTACAGCCAACTGGTCACGAAACACCAACAAAGCAAAAATATCTATCGATTTCTGCTCGATTTCGGCGATTTCTACATGGTCCTTGCAAATGACTATGCATCCCAGTACGATCCCGAAGGATTAGTGTTTGACATCAAGGTGTTAGATCAATTCGTGAAGTCGGCTCTCAAGCTCTATACCGAAGTGGTACAAGTTGACGGCATTGTAGAAAAAATCGAAGCCCAGGGTAAAATCGAAGCGACGCGCGGTTTTTTAGAAAAAATGACCAGGCTCAATCGATGAAGTTCAGACGGTTTTTAATTTTGCGGGCGGTCATCTGTTTCGCTTCCGTAGCGATTTTGCTTGATCTACCTCAGGCGCAAGAAAAAGTATTACCGTTGGAAAAAATCCTCAATCCTCTCCCCGATTATAGCCCTTTCGAACAGGGCGCCGGCGAGACGCCGAAATATTTTCCCGACGAGATTGACAAACGGTCCCGCGAGTTGCTCATCGACGCGTTGATCAACCGTGAAGACGCGTTGTCCAAACATTTACAATTCTTCCAGTCTGAAGACGCGCGCTTACAGAAAGAGCGCGGCACCTCGACCGGCTTGACCGCGCAGGCGCAAGATCTCGTCAACAACACGATCCGAGACCGCGAGAAATACATGGCGGCACAGAAAGAAGCGCTCAAGCGGGCCGCGTCGCCGGAACGCAAAAAATATCTCGAGGCGGTCATCAATAACGACGACTTCAATCAGTCGGACGCGCTGATGCGTCAGAGTTCGACCAATTTTTGGGGCGGCATGGCCAATCGCCTGCTCGGGTCGGTGGATTTGGTCGGCGTCGCTTCGGGAAATTATGTCGGCGCCGTCGCTGAAACTACGGTCAGCCAAATCTACGCGCTCATGGACCGAGACATGGCTGTCGAAGAACGGCGGGCGCTGGCGCGGGATCTCGATCATCTCAAGCGCTTCCCGGACGATCCGCGCAATGCCGCCATCCGAAAGCAAGTAGAATCACTGGACAAGAAAAAAAAGAATGCCTTGACGCGCAAGCAAATCGACAAAGCCAAGGAAGCATTCGCCAAGAATGATTTGGAAAGAGCGGCGTTTCACCTCGATATGGTCGCGTTTATCGATCCCCAGTGTCGCGACGCCGATGAGTTGCGCCAGCAAGTCGTGAAATCCTTAGGGGAACTCGACAAAACGCGCAACAACAGTCTGCTCGCGCGTGCCGAGACACCGGCGAGCGACGAACAGCGAACCGATGTCCAACGATTGCTCGAAGTCTTGAGCCTGCGCGACAGCAATCAGATCCAACGGGTCGCCATCGACACCGAGAAAAAATATCTCGGCAAACCGTTGGCCGATGCCGCCCGAGATTCCGAAGCGGTCGCCCTGGAGATGAAGGGATGGCGCGAAGCGGCGAAAAAAGCCGTTGAACAAATGGCCAAATCCTCGGCGAATCCAGAAGTGAAGCAGCGCGCCGCCGCTCTTCTGCAAAGCCCGCACTACAATCTCCTCTCTCCTTTTCAAGACGCGCGGACCGATAGACAGTTGCAGTCGGCCAAGTATGTTCTCTTCGGTGAAGACTTTTTGCGAAAGAACTTACTGTTTGCCGCCGGATCGATGGCGGCGGCAGGTCCGGCGGCGGCGATGAGTCTAGGCATGGTCAATGCTCTGATGGTCACCAACAACTTCTACCAGGTCATGACTCAGAATCCGGTATCAGCGCAGCCGGTCATCGACGCCGGCGTCGCCTACGTGCGCAATCACCCGAACTCGGAAAACGCCTCCGAGGTGTATAAAGTCCTGGCCGACGCCTACCAAGAGCGCGGCATGCTGGACCAAGCGATCAGCTACCACGAACTGGCCGGATCGCCGAAACAGAAAATCGAAGAGCTGAAGGACAAATCCGCCAAGGCGCTGCTCAACGCCGCGACCAAAAGCGCCAATCGCGGCACGCGCGAATACTATCTGACCAGCGTGATCGACCAGCACCCAGATACGCCCGCGGCCGCCGATGCAACCAAGCGGCTCGCCGACATGGCCAAGGACGAAAACCAGGGCCTGCGCATGAGCAAGCAGTTCTTGATGGAAAATCCGGAGCTTTTCGGACCCCGCGGATTAGGACTTAAAGCCTCCCTGTTTGACGGCAATCCCGCCAATATGGAAATCGCCGAACGCGGCGTGAATCTGCTTAGCAACAACGAGATTCTCCTTCACTATCAGACCCCGTGGGGCCCGCGCAGTCAAAGCTATTCGCTCACGAAATCTTTGAACGATCGCTTTTTCGTGACCCTGCGCGAAAAGAATTTGCAGGTTGCACTTTCCGACGTCAACCAACGTGCCAAAGACAGCGTCGGCGGCATCAAAAATCTTCCGTCGGCCATCGTCAAGGCGGAACGGGAACAGCGCGCTGGTCAATCGGAAAGCCGCGAAGATACGACGTTCACGTTGGTCCGGGAGGTTGGCGGAACCGGCGGCGATTATCAGAAAGTTCTGGATTCGCAACTGCTGACCGACAACGAGCGCGACCCGGGAAGCAAATATAAATTACCGCCGGTTCAGGGCTCGATCTCGGCGAGTCGCTTCAGCATGACCGGCGCTCTGCCGACCGGACTAGGGGGCAACCAGCTCGCGATCGGCGGCGACAACCGCAGCCCATTCGCCGGCGTCCAACTGCCTATCCCATTGCTCGAGGGCTTCATTCCCGTCGATTTTATGATCCAAGGTCGTCCCGGCGGTGTCTCGCTTTTTCCGAGAATCCGCACTGGCGCGGACACCGGCAGCGATCCAGAGCTCTATCGTTAACTTCAAGGGAATCGCGCTTTGTTCAGGAAAGAAATCGTACGCGGCTGTATTTCCATAGTCGCGGGCCTGGTGATTTGGGAAATTTTGACGCGCCTTCTGTTGGAAAACGAACTTTTAATTCCGCCGCCTAGCAGCGTGCTGGTCTCATTTTGGCAGTTGCTCATTTCCGGCAAGCTCAATAAACATTTCGTTGCGACTCTGACCGAATTTTTCTATGGCTTTACGACGGCGTGTATCGTCGGCATCGCCATCGGTTACTTCATGGGCATGCACAGGTGGTTTGACGAGGTGATGGACCCATGGATCGCCACGCTTTATTCGATTCCGATCATCACGGTCGTGCCGCTGATCATTATTTGGTTCGGTATCGGCATGATCTCGAAAGTGATCGTCGTCTTCAAAATCACCGCGGTGGCGATTATTTTGAATACCGCCGCGGGAATCAAAAACTTGGACCCGGTGTGGCTGGAGCTCGCCAGATCGCTGCGCTTGAGCCGTTGGGAAACGACTTACAAGATCCGCTTTCCTGGCGCCCTGCCCTACATCATCACCGGCATGCGCCTGGGCGTCGGCCGGGTCTTGCTCGGCGTCGTGGTGGCAGAGCTGATGGCCGCCAACGCCGGCCTCGGCTATTTGCTGCGCGACTCCTCGGAGACCTGGGATAGCCCGAAGCTGTTTGTCACCGGCGTCGCCATCGCCGAATGGTTTGGCGCCACCGAGGGCCTCGGCTACCTGGTTTTCTTCGCCG
>JBEVIO010000527.1:0-4895 GCA_040510635.1 Binatia bacterium
GAATTTCGCCGCCTCGTTGCCGAGCACTTGCTGCAAGACCAATGTGCCGACGAAGTGACCGATTGTTAGGCCGTCCGGTTTGGCTTGATGGTAGAGATAATTCGCCGCAATCATGCCGACGGCGCCGGTCATATTTTCAACTAGGGTCGTGGGATTGCCGGGAATATGCTTGCCGAAGTGGCGCGCGATGGTGCGAGTATAAACGTCGAAGCCGCCGCCCGGCTCGTAGGCGACAACGAAGCGGATGGTTCTCCCTTTGTAAAAACTGTCTTGGCTCCGAACGGCTGTGCTGCTCAAAATCAAGACGAGCGAAACCAATAGGAAGCAAGATCGTTGCAAGATCATTGAGTTCATCCTCCCTCGATTTACGATCCGTTCTTCCATCCGGTGGCACTCTATTTCACGCCGTACTCGGCGTAGAGTTTTTCGAAGAAACCGCTGTCATCGATTTTCTTGATAACGCTGGCGTCCACCAGATTTTCCACCTTGATGTCGCCGATTTTCGGATTCTGTGTCTTCAAGAGGCGTTGCAAGGTTCTCATAGCTTCGATGGATACATAGGGCTTTCGGTATTCTTCCATGCGCACCAGGGTGAGGACGTCTTGATAGGCTCCTTCCGCCGCGGCGGTGTCGGTCATTTTGAATTGCTTCATTATGGTCTCAAGCACAGCGGGTTTGTTTTTCGGGCTGACAATAAAAACCATCGCTTCGATGAGCGCCTTCATTACGTTCTGCAGGGTTTCTGCATTCTGTTGCAAGTAGGGTCTTTCAACCAGCACGGTCATTCCCACGGAGGTCAGTCTGGTCTGTTCGCAACGGCCCAAGACGACGAAGCCTTTCTCAGCGAGCCGCCGACTCAAATAGCCCGGCACGACAGTGGCGTCGATCAGGCCGCTTTCGAGCGACTGGCTGAGTATCGTCACATCGCCAATAACGATCATCTGAATGTTGTCGCGTCGCTCATCCATGCCGAAATGTTCCAGCCAAACAGTGGCGGTTTTCCACACCCCGCCGCCGACACTTTGGACGCCGAACCGTTTGCCGCGCAAATCTTTGGCGCTGTTGATGCCGGGCCGCGCAACGAGATCAAGATTCTCTCGGCTGCTCAGGCTCGCGATGATTTTCATATCGCGACCTCCGACGGCGGCGGCCATGGCCGTCGGCGCGCCGCCGTACGCAATTTGCGTGTCGCCCGATACCAGAGTGGCGATCTGAGCGGGATTGCCGCGCACCCATACGCTTTTCGCGTTGACGCCGTATTTGCGGAAGAAATCCCGGCGTTGGGCAATCCAGAGGGGAATCGTCGACGTGCTCATGCTCGCGTGGGTGATGATGACCTCGCCGGGAGCGGCGCTGGAGCGGACCGCAAAAAACATTAGCGAAATGGACATTAAGCAAGCGAGGATAACGGTTTTGCGGATCGACGGCATAAGCTTCACCTCCGGCGTGCGAACAATAAAAAACGAGGCCTGAAGTTGACCGAATATAGCTTCAACTCTCTCGGCCGCGCAACCGTGAGCCGGGAGTCACCGAGGGGTATAAATAGGCTATAGAATTGACATAACCTAGGTTCTTGACATACCTGAGCGAATTACTTAGGATCAAGCAAATCAGGTAATAGGCAGCGGTAAATGAAGGTAAGTTCAAAGGGCCATTATGGATTGCTTGCGTTGGCGGAGCTGGCCGACAATTACAAGGTTCGACGCGCCGTACAGGTGAAAGAAATTGCCAATAACCAACAGATACCTTTGCAGTACCTGGGTCAGATCATGGTGATGCTCAGACGCGGTCATCTGGTGCATGCGGCGCGCGGTCCATCCGGCGGTTACAATCTCGCGCGTCCTCCTGAAACTATTTCCGTCAAGGAGATTCTCTCGGTGTTGGAAGGACCGGCGGTGGGCCTGGAACTCAGGGCGCAAATGGAGAGCCGTTCCGACTCGAAAGTAACACAGCGGCTGCTCGAAACCTGGGCCCGAGGCGTCAGCGCCATGGAGACGGTTCTGGAAGAAACCACGCTCGCCGATCTGTGTAAACCGGAGGTGAGCGCGCTAATGTATTACATTTAGCTCGATCGCTGAGCAAAATTTTTTTTGGAATATTTCTGACAAGAATAATCAACTAACTTCAATATGCCGAAACGAAGTGCCGAGGAGGGTTTATGGAACGCGGCCTGAGCTGGAAAGAAAAACTTGGCGCCAAGATTCCCGTCGAGTTGGGACGCGAGATCGATATCTTCGAGCAGCAGATGGAACTGCGCAAGCAGGGCAAAATCGACGAGAAGGTTTTTGCCGAGACGCGCTTGCGTCGCGGTATTTACGGCCAGCGCTACGACAACGGCCAAAGACACGACGGTCAGCGGGTGCAAAAACTGAAATTCCCCGAGGTGATCAAAGGGCCGGATACTTTTTGGGACGCGCCGGGCATGATGCGCATCAAGATCCCGTTCGGCGGTATCACGCCGGAGCAGTTGGAAACTTTGGCGGATTTGTCCGAGGAATATTCCGACGGCGTGTCGCACGTGACGACCCGCCAGGATATCCAGTTTCACTACGTGCATATCGACGACACGCCGGCGCTGATGCGCCGGCTCGCCGCCGTGGGAATCACGACCCGCGAAGCGTGCGGCAACGTGGTGCGCAACGTGACCGCCTGTCCGCTGGCCGGGATCTGCCACGAGGAAACGTTCGACACGACGCCCTATGCCAAAGCCTGCTCGAAATTCTTAATGGGCCATCCCGACACCCAGGATTTCGGGCGCAAGGTGAAAGTCGCCTTCTCCGGCTGTGAGCAAAATCCCTGCGGCCTGGTGACCATGCACGACATGGGCGCCATCGCCAAGACCAAGACCGTCGATGGCAAATTACAGCGCGGCTTCGCCTTCTACGTCGGCGGCGGTTTAGGCTCGGTGCCGTACAAAGCGAAGCTGTTCGATGCGTTTTTACCGGAAGAAGAGCTTTTGCCGACGTTGCAAGCGATTTCGCGCGTCTTTGCGCGCCTCGGCGAGAAGCGCAACCGCGCCCGGGCGCGGATTAAATTCTTAATCGCCAATCTCGGCATCGATGAGTTTCGCAAGCTGGTTTTGGAAGAGCGGCAAAAGCTGCCGGCCGATCCGCGTTGGACGGATTTTTTGAATTCGGTCAACGAGCCAAGCGAGCAACCGCTCAAAGTCGGCGTGAGTCTCAACGGCCATCAGCGCCCTGATGGCTTCGAGGATTGGTACCGCACCAATGTCTACAAGCAGCGCCAACCCGGCTACGTCGCCGCCACCGTGACGCTGCCGCTGGGCGACGCGAGCGCCGATCAGATGCGCGCGCTCGCCGATATCGCGCGCCGCTTCGTCAAAGACACGCTGCGTACCACGGTCGAGCAAAATATTCTCTTTCGCTGGGTGAGCGAAGCGGACCTGCCGGAATTTTATCAAGCAATTAAAGAAATCGGTCTAGGCGCCGCAGACGCGGCGACGATCGTCGACGTGACCGCTTGCCCCGGTACCGACACCTGCAAATTGGGTATCGCCTCGTCGCGCGGCCTCGCGCGTGAGCTGCGTTACCGATTAGGCGAGAAGAGTTTGGAGCTGGACGAAGCGGTCAAAAATCTGCGCATCAAAGTTAGTGGTTGCTTTAACTCCTGCGGTCAACATCACATCGCCGATATTGGATTTTACGGCATCAACCGCAACGTCAAGGGATTTCAGGTGCCGCATTTTCAAGTGATCCTCGGCGGCAAATTTCACGACAACGCCGGCGAATACGGCGTGCCGATCGGTGCTGTGCCGTCGAAGCGGGTTCCTGAAGCGGTTTCGACCATCACGCAATACTACGTGCAGAAAAGACTGAAGGAGGAGCGGTTCCAGGATTTCGTCGGCCGCATCGGCAAGAAGCAAATCAAGGACTTGTTGGAGGATCTAACCAAAATCCCGGCGCACGAAGCGGATCGCTCCTATTACAGCGATTGGGGCGATCCGCGCGAATTCACCCTGTCAGACATGGGGATCGGGGAATGCGCCGGTGAGGTCGTCAGCCAAGCCGAGTTCACCTTGGCGGCGAGCGAGCGCGAGCTGTTCGAAGCGCAACTGCTGTTGGACTCCGGTTACATGCAACAAGCGGCCAAAGTCGCCTACGCATCGATGGTGCGCGCCGCTCAAGGATTAGTTAAGGATCAAAACCCGAGCATCTCAGAAGATGACAATCTGATCGTCGCGGAGTTTACCCGGCGTTTTTACGACACGCAGCTTTTCTGGGACAAGTATGCCGGCGGGAAATTCGCCGAATATCTTTTCAAAGCAAAAGAATTCATCGGTGCCGGAAAAACTGTGGACGCGGACCGCGCCGTTCAACTGTTACAGGAGGCCCAGCTTTTTATCGACGCGGCGCATGATTGTCATAACAAGACGCGTGGCGCGTCGCCGAGCGCAGCGGCGATCGTCCCGGCCGCGCAGCCAAGCGCGTAATCGCAGGAACGAAGATGGACTTGCAAAAGCTCAACGTCAAGTTTTTCGTCGTACCAGACAACACCGTCCCGCTGACGGATTTTATCGATATTTTTCATGGCTGGATTCAAGCTACGGACGGGGTTTATCACGATGTCGCCGATTACAGTCACATGCAGGCGGGCCCGGGGATCGTCCTGGTCGCCAACGACGCCAACGTAGGCATCGACGAAAGCGGCGGCCGGCGCGGTTTGCTCTTCGATCAAAAAACCCCGCTGGCAGGCTCAAACCAGGAAAAGCTGTACGCGGTTTTGCGCGCGACATTGGAAAACTGCCGGCGCTTGGAGCAAGAGCCCGCGCTCAAGGGCAGAATAAAATTTTCCGGCGATGAAGTGTCGATTTCGCTCAACGATCGCCTGGCGGTGCCGAATACGCCGGAGTCGTGTGAAGCCATGAAAACGGAAAT
>JBEVIO010000528.1:0-3511 GCA_040510635.1 Binatia bacterium
CGATCACCTCGCGGCACATGGTGGTGCACAAATCTCCGGAGCAATCGAAATCGATCAATCAATTTAAAGGACCGATGGTGATCATCTCGGCTAGCGGCATGGCGACCGGCGGGCGCGTTTTGCATCACCTTAAACAACGCTTGTCAAATCTGGACACGACGGTGCTTTTTGCGGGCTATCAAGCAGAAGGAACCCGTGGCAGACTGCTCCAGGACGGCGCCAAGGAAGTCAAACTCCTTGGTGAGGTCGTGCCGGTGCGCGCCCAGATCAAAGTCATCGACGGTTTTTCCGCGCACGCGGATCAGGGCGAGATCTTACGCTGGCTCGGCACGTTCAAGCAGGCGCCGCGCATGACTTACATCGTGCACGGTGAGCCGCCGGCTGCCGCGGCATTGGCGGATTCGATTCGTGAGCGGCTCAAGTGGAAAGTAGAGATCGCAAAATACCAGCAAAAAGTGACGCTCGCCTGAAAGCCTCGGTAAAGGCAATAAGCGATGCCACTCATTCCCCGCCGCATAGAATGGCTGATGCAGTAAGATCTTTCGATGGAGTCAAGTCTATGACGAACGACTCGAATCGAGAGTGCGGAACTGACACCGCACCGCCCAAATAGTCGGCAGCGTTGCCCAATAAATAACACGCGACCCCGGGGCGCACTTGCTGTTGGTGAAAAACTGAAGCGACGGTTAATTGATTTTTTGCCGTTTGCCCGGGGATTTGAGATGTTTCTACGAATAGAGTAATTACAATTTAAGCCGGTTAGGTCGTGGCCTGTTTTTTGCGCCAGCGGCCGTGGATGGAGACGATGCCAATACTGAAAGTCGAACATCTTTCCAAGATTTTCAAAGACGTTAAAGCTTTGGATGATGTCAGCTTTGAATTTGACCACGGCATTATTTCTTTTCTGGGCCCGTCGGGCTGCGGCAAAACCACCTTGTTAAGATCGATCGCCGGCCTCGAAGTTCCCGATGCCGGCTCGATTTCTATCGCCGATAAAGTGCAGACTTCGATCGAGGACGGAATTCTCGTGCCGCCATACTCGCGCGAGATCGGCTTTGTTTTTCAAAACTATGCGCTCTGGCCGCACATGACCGTTTTCAAAAACGTCGCCTTTGGTCTCAAGCTGCGTAAAAAGTCCGACGATGAGATAAAACGGAAAGTGATGGCGGCGCTGGATCTCGTCGGCCTACAAGGCCGCGACCAGCGTTACCCGTCGCAATTGAGCGGTGGCCAGCAGCAGCGCGTCGCGCTGGCGCGCAGCCTAGCGCTCGAGCCGCGGCTCATTCTTCTCGACGAACCGCTCAGCAATCTCGACGCAAAGCTGCGCGAAGAAATGCGCGTGGAGCTCAAAAAGCTCATCAAAAAGGTCGGCATCAGCGCGCTCTACGTTACCCACGATCAGGACGAGGCTTTTACGATCTCCGACGCGGTCGTGGTGATGGACGGCGGAAAAATTCTTCAATACGGCACGCCGGACGAGATCTATAATCGTCCGCTTCATCCGTTCGTGGCCGGCTTCGTCGGCCACTCGATGCTTTTTGATGGCCGAGTCGTGCGCAGCGACAGCGACGGTTGTCTCGTGAACGTGCCGGATTTCAACGGCGCCGATCTGATATCGCCGGCAGCCCCGGCTGTAGTGGGCGACGCCTGTAAAGTGGTCATACGCACCACGGAACTCAAGCTCAGCCACGAGAGATTTGCCGAAGGCGTCGATAACGTCCTCGAAGGAATGATGACCGGCCGTGAATACCGCGGCGGTTTGACCGACCACCGCGTGCAGATCGGCGCCAAGGAGCTGATCGTGACCTCGCATAAACTCTGTCCGATGATCCGCATCAACGGCGACGATGGCAAAACCTTCGTATCGATCGACCGCTCCGCGATCACGGTGATCGTGACCCACTGATCTGCCAAACGGATTGACGGCGCACTTCTCGCTAAATTAGCTAGAGGAACGGAATTACGGCTACAATAAAGTCGATCAAAATTGCGTTGCGGCAGGGGACGCTCGTGCCGCTCGTCGCCAGCGCTATCGCCGGTGCGGCGATCATCACACCGGTCTTGGTCGTGATGTGGCGCAGCTTCACCACCGGTAAGTTGGGTTTCACCGTCGGTTTGAATCTCACCAATTATTTGCGGGTATTTACCGATCGAGATCTCGTGCCGATGCTCTCCAACTCGGTCATTTATGCGGGCGGTGCGGCGCTCTTGGGCACCGGCCTGGGCGCCTCCCTCGCGTGGATCGTGGCGCGTACCAACACGCCGGGCAAGGGCCTGGTGGAATTGATGCCGCTCTATCCGATCCTGATGCCGCCGATCATGAAAAACATCGCCTGGATTTTACTGCTGGCGCCGCGCTCCGGCATACTTAACGGCATGCTACAGCAGTTTTTGGGTATCGACACGCTGGTCTTCAACGCTTTTAGCATGGCCGGCATGATCTGGGTCTTCGGTCTCGCTTGTGTGCCGCTAGGTTATTTATTTCTGCTTCCGGTGTTTCTGTCCTTCGATCCATCCCTCGAAGAGAGCGCCTACATCGCCGGCAGCAAGCCGGTCAGGACCATGTTTAAAATCACTTTTCCCCTAGCGCTTCCCGCCTTCACTTCGGCCCTGGTGCTGAATTTTTTGAGAGGGCTGCGCTCTTTCGAGACGCCGGTGTTGCAAGGAACGCCCGGCAACATCAAAGTGTTCGTCAGCCGGGTTTACGATTCCATGGCCCTGGAGTTCAATACCGGCCTCGCGACGGCGTACAGCGTCGTGCTGGTGGTGATGTCGATCATCACTCTGTATTTTTACATTCGCGCGACGCGCTTTTCGGAGCGCTATGCAACGATCACGGGTAAAGGCTATCGGGTCAAAGTCATTGACATCGGCCCGTGGAAATATCTTACGTTCGCGGCGGTGCTGCTCTATTTTCTAGTCGGAATCGTTATTCCTTTCATTGTCTTGATCGTCGTGTCGATGATTCCCTATTTTGACTACGATACTTTCATGCGGTTTCCCTTCAACGCCGTGCTGACGAACTATTATACGGTACTTAGGCATCCAAGCTTCATGACCGGCCTATATAACTCGCTCATTTTGTCGGTCACCATCGCCATCGTCACCGTACTCACGGGGATTGTCATGGCGTTTACGATCTACCGAACGAGAGCGGCGGGAACTAAAGTATTTGAGTTCATCGGCACGCTGCCCTTGGCCTTTCCGCCGTTGGTTCTGTCCGTTGGATTGTTGATCATCTTTATCGGCACGCCGCTATATAATAGCCTCTGGGCTTTAGGTTTGGGATTGTTTGTCGCTTATTTCCCGTACGCGTTTCGCAACGCGTCGGGGGCCATCGTCAACATTCACAAAGAGCTGGACGAAGCGGCCTGGGTGCACGGCGCGAGATGGCGCCATGTATTCTTCAAGATCACTTTGCCGATCCTCAAACCATCGGTGGGCGGAGCGCTGTTTTACATATTCATCGAGGCGATCCGCAACGTCGACGTCGCGGTGCTGCTCACGTCGC
>JBEVIO010000529.1:0-5922 GCA_040510635.1 Binatia bacterium
GATTACGCCAAGCGGCGCCACTTACTCGAAGAGCTCAAAGACGGAGAAGTGAAAGACCGCCCAGGCTTACTGCGCGATCTACTGTCGCGCTGGGAGAATGGCCGGATCAAACTCTATCTGATTCACAAGCTGCTAGACTTTCGCCGGGCGCACCGGGAGCTGTTCACTGACGGCGAGTATATTCCGCTTGAGGCCACAGGGGAGTCGAGGCAAGCGGTTTGTGCGTTCGCCAGACGCAAGGGCCAAACCTGGGCGCTGGCGGTCGTGCCGCGCTTGGTTGGCCATAGGGTCTATCACGGAACGCCGCCGCTGGGAGCCGAGGTTTGGAATTCGACCGCGCTCAGCCTGCGCGACGATATGCCAGGCCGATGGCTCGACATCATCAGCGGCGAACGTTTGGAAGCTTCGGACACAGCGCCAACGAAAAATCTGCTTCTGCGCGGCGTATTCAACAATTTTCCGGCGGCCTTGCTTTATCACGAAGACGCTTTGGCGGAATCACAGCTCATTGGGGAGACCTTGCATGCAGCCATCGTTTAACCCAGCGCGGGACGGCAGAAGCCGGGTGGTCATCGAAAACGTCACGCCGGAAATTGACGCCGGTCTGTTTCCGGTCAAGCGTACCTGCGGCGAGTCAGTGACGGTAGAAGCCGACATGTTCGCCGACGGCCACGAGGTCATTTCCTGCAGCCTGCTGTTCCGGCGCGAAGAGGAAAAAAATTGGCGCGAAGCGCCGATGAAATTGCTTGTGAACGATCGTTGGCGCGGCGTGTTTGTCGCTGCCGAGATCGGCCGTTACGTTTATACGCTTGCCGCATGGGTTGATCAGTTTAAGTCCTGGCGACGCGATTTGCAGAAGAAAGCCGAGGTCGGCGCGCACACGGAATTGGACTTTCTGACCGGTGCTCTGTGGATCGAAGAAGCGGCAAAGCGAGCTGCCGCCGCCGATCAAAAAAAACTCGCTGAGGAGGCAAAAAGCCTGCGCGCCAACGACCAAACTTTATCAGACAAGCTCGCCACGGCGATCAGCGATGATTTGCTGGGATTGGTCGGACGCTATCCCGATCGAAACGCCGAAACCCGATATTCCAAGGAACTCGCCGTGGTGGTCGACCGCGAGAAAGCGCGCTGCGGCGCTTGGTATGAGATGTTTCCGCGGTCGTGCGCGGCCGAGTCCGGCGCGCACGGGACTTTTAAGGACGGCGAGCGGCTGCTTTCCTATGTCGCCTCGATGGGCTTTGACATTCTGTATCTGCCACCGATTCATCCGATCGGGTACACCCACCGCAAGGGGAAAAACAATTCGGTGACGGCCACGGCAAATGACCCGGGCAGCCCCTGGGCGATCGGTTCTGACGAGGGTGGCCACAAGTCCGTTCATCCGCGTCTCGGGACTCTCGAAGATTTCAAAAGATTCGTCCGAAAAGCCGAGACTCTTGGCCTCGAAGTCGCTTTGGATCTGGCCTATCAGTGCAGCCCCGATCATCCCTATGTCAAAGAACATCCCCAGTGGTTTCGCTGGCGTCCGGATGGTACCGTTCAGTACGCCGAAAACCCGCCGAAAAAATATCAAGATATCTACCCGCTGGATTTCACCTCGGATCAATGGCGTGAGCTCTGGCAGGAACTAAAAAGTGTCGTTGAATTTTGGCACGAACAGGGAATCCGCATTTTTCGGGTCGATAACCCGCACACCAAGCCGCTGCCGTTTTGGGAGTGGCTGATCGGCGAAATGAAAAAGGATCACCCGGAGGTGATTTTTCTTGCCGAAGCGTTCACCCGTCCCAAGGTGATGTACCGGCTGGCCAAGCTCGGCTTCAGCCAATCCTATAGCTACTTTGCCTGGCGCAACACCAAACCCGAGATCACGCAGTATTTTCAGGAGCTCACGCAAACCGAAGTGCGCGAGTACTTTCGCCCCAACCTGTGGCCGAACACGCCGGATATTTTGACCGAGTATTTGCAATTCGGCGGCCGCCCAGCCTTCATGATCCGCCTGATTCTGGCGGCGACACTGGGAGCCAGCTACGGGATTTACGGACCGGCGTTCGAGCTTTTCGAAGCGCGTCCACGCGAGCCCGGCAGCGAAGAGTATTTCGATTCGGAAAAATATGAGATTAAACATTGGGACCGGGAAAGTGCGGACAGTCTGAAAGAATTTATCGCGCGGATCAACGGGATTCGCAGGGAGAATCCCGCGCTGCAGAGCGATTGGAGCCTACAGTTCCACGAGGTCGATAACGAGCAGATCATCTGCTACACCAAGCAGACGGAAGATCTCGGCAACGTGGTCGCCGTCGTGGTGAATCTGGATCCGCACCATGTGCAGTCGGGGTGGGTCAAAATCCCGGTGGAAGCGCTGCGGCTCGATGCCGCGTATCAGGCGCACGATCTTTTGAGCGGCGCGCGTTTTCTTTGGCATGGCGAAAAAAATTACGTCGCGCTCGATCCGAATATGGCGCCGGCCCACATCTTGCGGCTGCGCCGGCGCGTGCGGCGCGAACAGGACTTCGATTACTTCATGTGACGATCATGAACCGAGAAAAAAAAGCCGCGCAGGATTTTCCTTTAGCCAATGATCCGCTCTGGTATAGGGACGCGGTCATTTATGAGCTTCACGTCCGAGCCTTTTCGGACGGCAACGCGGATGGTATCGGCGACTTCGAAGGGTTGACACAAAAATTAGATTATCTTCAGGACTTGGGTGTCACGGCGCTTTGGCTTTTGCCGTTTTATCCCTCGCCGCTCAAGGATGACGGTTACGATATCGCGAGCTACACCGAAATCCATCCCGACTATGGCACGCTCAAGGATTTCAGAATTTTCTTAAGAGAGGCGCATCGACGCGGTTTGCGCGTCATCACCGAGGTGGTACTGAACCATACCTCGGATCAGCATCCCTGGTTTCAACGGGCGCGGCGGGCGCCGCCGGGGAGCAAGGAACGCAACTACTACGTCTGGAGCGAGAACCAGGAGCAATACAAAGAAGCGCGCATCATTTTTAAAGACTTCGAAACTTCCAACTGGGCTTGGGACCCGGTCGCCAAGGCGTATTTCTGGCACCGCTTTTATTCGCATCAGCCGGATTTAAACGTAGCCAATCCGGTGGTGCAGCACGCGATCTTCGAAGCCGTCGATTTCTGGCTCGACATGAGCGTCGACGGTTTGCGCCTCGACGCCGTGCCGTATCTTTTCGAAAGAGAAGGAACCAGTTGCGAAAACTTGCCGGAAACCCATCAATTCCTGAAAGAGCTGCGCCGCCACGTCGACGAAAAATACCAGTATCGCATGCTGCTCGCCGAGGCGAACCAATGGCCGGAAGAGGCGGTCAACTATTTCGGCGCCGGCGACGAATGCCACATGGCGTTTCACTTTCCCTTGATGCCGCGCATTTTCATGTCGGTGCACATGGAAGATCGCTTTCCGATCGTCGATATTCTCAGCCAAACTCCCGAGATCCCGGCGAGCTGCCAGTGGACGTTATTTTTACGCAACCACGACGAGCTGACGCTCGAGATGGTCACCGACGAGGATCGCGATTACATGTACAAGGTCTATGCCAGCGATCCCAAGGCCAGGCTCAACCTCGGCATCCGCCGGCGCCTGACGCCACTTTTAGCTAACAACCGGAGAAAGATCGAGCTGCTCAATAGCTTGCTCTTCGCCTTGCCCGGCACGCCGGTGATCTATTACGGCGATGAGCTCAACATGGGTGACAATTTTTATCTCGGCGACCGCAACGGCGTGCGCACGCCGATGCAGTGGAGCGCGGATCGAAACGCGGGCTTTTCCCAAGCCAACCCGCAGCGGCTCTATCTGCCGATCATCACCGACCCGGAATACCACTACGAGGCGAACAACGTCGAAGCCCAGCAGCAGAATCTGAGCTCGCCCTTGTGGTGGATGAAGCGGCTCATTCAGCTGCGCAAGCGTTATCAAGCTTTCAGCCGAGGCAGCACCGAGTTTCTCTTTCCCGAGAATCGACGGGTGCTGGTTTTTATCCGGCGGTTTCAGGATGAGATCATTCTCGCCGTGGCTAACATGTCGCGCTTTGTTCAGTGCGCGGAAATCAATCTTGCTGAATTCAAAGGGCGCGTGCCGGTGGAGCTTTTCGGTCAAACGGAATTTCCGCCGATCGGCGATTTACCCTACTTTATTACCCTGGGCCCACACAGCTTTTATTGGTTCAAACTCGAACCGGCGCAAGCGGCGCCGGCGCGCATGCCGGAAGAGACACAAGTGCCGATGCTCGAGGTGACCGGCCCGTGGGAGCAGATCCTGACGCGCGATGCCAAGTCGGCCTTCGAAAAAATATTGCCGGGATATCTGAAAACCTGCCGGTGGTTCGGCGGCAAAGCCCGGCGCATTCGCTCTGTCAACCTGGTGGATTTGGTGCCGGTGCCTTTCGATTCCGATCGAGCTTTTTTTACCACCGTGGCGGTGACCTACCGCGAAGGGGAGCCGGAAAGTTATTTTTTGCCGCTGGTGTTTATCGCCGGCGAGCGCGCCGTGGAAATACCGCAGGCCTACCCACAAGCGCTGGTTACGCGGCTCAAAACGAAAAACCGCGGCGAGGTTGCTGAAGGCATCGTCGTCGACGCGCTTTACGATCGCGAGGTTCTCAAGATTTTGCTGGACAGCTTGCCGCGTCGGCGCAGCTTTAAAGGCAAATCAGCGGAAATCGTCGCGTCGCCTTCCACGCTTTTTCGCACTCTGCGCGATTCGTCGGAGGCAGCGCTCGAGCCGGTGCCGTCGAAACGAGAACAAAGCAATACCTCGATCGTGTACGGCGATCGGTTTATCCTCAAGATGTTTCGCCGCCTGCAAGACGGCGTCAACCCCGATGTGGAGATCGGTCGCTTCATCAGCGAGAAAACTTCTTTCGAGCATATTCCGAAGCTGGCCGGCAGCTTTCAATTTCATCAAGGAAGAAACCGCAGCGCCACGCTCGGTATCCTGCAGTGCTGGATCCGAAACGAAGGCGATGCCTGGCGCTACACGCTCGATCATCTTGCCGATTTCTACGAGGCCGGCTTCGCTAGCGCGGACCTGCCGGCGGATCTACGGCGGCCCGAAGGCCACCTACTCGATTTCATAGACCGGGAATTACCGCATTCGGTGCGCGACTTGATCGGGCCCTATCTCGAATCCGTGCGCCTTTTAGGCCAGCGGACCGGGGAGCTGCATATGGCGCTGGCGTCGGATCCCAACGACCCCGACTTCGCGCCCGAACCCTTCACGCCTTTTTATCGCCGTTCGGCTTACCAAAGCATGCGCACGCTTGCGGACCAGACCCTCGCTTTACTGCGGGACCGATTGAAAGCCTTGCCGGAAGACGCGCGCGTCGACGCCGACAAAACTCTCGCGCTCAAAAATGACATCTTGGCGCGCTTGCGTTTTATCGTCGATCAAAAAATCACCGCCCTGCGCATCCGTTGCCACGGCGACTATCATCTCGGCCAGGTGCTCTATACCGGCAAGGACTTTGTCATGACGGATTTCGAAGGCGAGCCGGCGCAGCCCCTGGGCGAGCGTCGCAGCAAACGCTCACCGCTGCGCGACGTTGCGGGCATGCTGCGCTCTTTCGATTACGCAGCGCTGTCGGTTCTGAAAAGCGGCGATGTGCACCGGGGAGATCTGGCCCGGACGCAGGCTTTGACTAACAGCTGGGTATTTTGGGTATCGCTTGCATTTCTCCAGAACTATCTCAAAGCCAGCCAAGCCGGTTTTTTGCCGGCCTCAACGGACGAATGCAAGAATCTGCTCGATCTCTATCTGCTCCACAAAGCGATCTATGAGCTCAGTTACGAGCTCAACAACCGTCCGGATTGGGTGCAGGTGCCGCTGCGCGGCATCCTGGAAATTTCCCAAGCGCCGCGCTAACCCTTGTCTTCCGGTTCGCGCGAAATCTTGCGCAGAGAA
>JBEVIO010000530.1:0-9261 GCA_040510635.1 Binatia bacterium
TTAATAGTCGCCTTATTGTAACGCAGCAGGAATCACCTCGCCATTGATCAAGTCGTCCATGCTCTCCCGCTTGCGCACAATGTAATATCGATCGCCGTCGACCAGCACTTCCGGCGGCTTGGGATGAGAATTATAATTCGACGCCATGGTAAATCCATAGGCGCCGGCGCTCATGACGGCGAGCAAATCGCCGCGCCGCGGCCGCGCGATCTCACGATCTTTGGCGAAGAAGTCGCCGCTCTCGCAAATCGGCCCGACGACGTCCGCGATCATTTTGTCGGCGTTGGTTTGCACTACTGGTTGAATGGCCTGATACGAGCCGTAGAGCGCCGGACGGATCAGATCGTTCATGCCGCCGTCGACGATAACGAATTTTTTGGTTTCGGTTTCCTTGAGATACTGAACTTCGGTGAGGAGAATCCCAGCGTTGCCGACGATGACGCGGCCCGGTTCCAGGATCAGCGTCACGTCCAATCCTTCGAGACCCTCAATGATCGCCCTGGCATACTCGTCCGGTAGCGGCGGCGTCTCGTCATGATAGTTGATGCCCAAGCCGCCGCCGAGATCGAGATAACGAATCTGCGCCCCTTCCTTTTTCATCTCGCCAGCGAGCACGCGATCCAAATACTCGCGCACTTTGGCCAAAGCATCGACGAAGGGCGTCACCGAGGTGAGCTGCGAACCGATGTGGCAATCGACGCCGACAACATCCACGTTCCGTAAGGACACCGCCTTCTTGTAGGTTTCGAGCGATTTCTTGATGTCGACGCCGAACTTCGCTTTCTTCATACCGGTGGAGATATACGGATGGGTTTGCGGATCGACGTCCGGGTTGACGCGCAGGCTGATCGGCGCCTTCTTGCCGATGCTGGCGGCGATCTCGTTCAAAGCGAATAATTCCTCCTCCGACTCGACGTTGAACATCAGTATGCCGGCCTCAAGCGCATATTCGATCTCTTCTTTTTTCTTACCGACGCCGGAAAAAACGATTTTTTTGGGATCGGCGCCCACTTTCAATGCGCGAAACAATTCGCCCCCCGAGACGATATCGAAACCGCTGCCTTCCTTGGCGAAGGCGCGGAGCAGCGCGAGATTGGAATTCGCTTTTACCGAAAAACACACGATGTGGCGCGCCTTGGCGAAAGCTTGATCGAAGACTTTGAAATGGCGCTTGAGCGTCGCCAAGCTGTAAACATACGCCGGCGTGCCGACTTCTTGCGCGATGCGCTTGAGCGGCACCTGCTCGGCGAACATCTCACCGTTGCGGTATTCAAAATGATTCATTTGTCACCCCGTGCGACTTCGACTTCATTGGACGGCGCGCTCAACGAGCCATCAAACAACTGCGACGAAACCCGGTATCGGTAAATGGCTTTCGGCCTGACTTCCTCATCGTCGTAGCGATACTGCTTTTTCTGCACGAATTTTTCCCGGTCTTCGACGCCGACGGTCGTGAGCTGGCGATACGGCACCGGACAATCGGGACAAGTCGCCGACACTTCCTTGCGAAAAATCACGAAGCTCGCCAGATCTTTCAACGCCGAGCCGTCGACGTACTCGGTCGGCCGGCTCCAGGTGAGAGCGACGCCCTTGGGCTCCGATCGCGCGGTCAAGTTGGTGATCGTCCTCGGCGCCGCCAGCTCGGGCGCGCGTGGATCACCCCTTTTGCCGCAAGCCGAGACCAGTGCTACCAGCATCGTGACAATGGCGAACAGTGGTTTCATCTAGCTCCTCAGCTCCTTCAATCGGCGCATCACGTTGCGCCGTGCCGTGCCACCCAAGGCGCGGCGCCGCTCCACCACCGCTTCCGCTGAAAGATACTTATAAACGTTTTTTTCGAACTTGTCCGAAAACCCGCTTAACTCCGTCAGAGACAACTCTTCGATACGCTTACCTTGGGCCATGCAAAATTGCACCATCTTGCCGGCTACTTCATGGGCGGCGCGAAAGGTCAGGCCGCGCTCGACCAGATAATCGGCCAAATCGGTCGCGTTCATAAAACCGTCTCGAACTGCGCTCAACATCCGCTCGCGTCGAACTTTCATGCCGGCGATAATTTCGCTCATGATCTTGACGCTCGCCTTGACCGTGTCCACCGTATCGAAGAGCGGAATCTTATCTTCCTGCATATCCCGGTTATAGGCGAGCGGCAAACCTTTCATGATGGTCAAGAGTGCGTGCAGATGACCGAACACTCGTCCGGTCTTGCCGCGAATCAGTTCCGGCACGTCGGGGTTTTTTTTCTGCGGCATCATCGAGCTTCCTGTACAGTAGCCGTCGGGCAACTCCACGAAGCCGAACTCCTGGCTTGACCACAAGACGAATTCGTCCGCGAGCCGGCTCAAATGGACGAATAGAATCGACGACGCGGCCAAGAACTCCAGAAGAAAATCCCGGTCGCTCACCGCGTCGATGCTGTTTTTCGAGACGCGCGTAAAACCCAACAGTTTGGCGACGTAGGCTCGATCGATCGGAAAGGTCGTTCCCGCCAAAGCGCCGGACCCCAACGGCAACACGTCGATACGGCTCGCGCAGCCGGCGAAACGCTCGTTATCGCGCTCGAACATATCGACATAAGCCAGCAGATGGTGTGCAAAAAGCACCGGCTGCGCCCGTTGCAAGTGCGTATAGCCGGGCATGATCACGTCGAGATATTTTTCGGCCGCCTTGGCCAACTCTCGGCGCAGCGCCTGCAGTCCGCCGATGATGAGCTTGACCTCGTCGCGCAGAAAAAGCCGCATGTCCAGTGCCACTTGATCATTGCGGCTGCGCGCGGTGTGGAGTTTGCCGCCGGTCGGCCCGATCAACTCGGTCAGGCGTCGTTCGATATTCATATGAATATCTTCGTCCGCTTGCGAAAAATGGAAACTGCCGCCGTCTATCTCGCGCTCGATCGATTGCAAGCCGCGGATAATCTTCCGCGAATCACCGGATGGAATGATGCGCTGCTTGGCGAGCATCTTCGCATGCGCGATACTGCCCATGATGTCATGGCGGTAAAGCCGCGCATCGACCGCAATCGACGCCGTAAAAGCTTCGACCGAATCCGCCGTCGCAGCGGCGAAGCGTCCGCCCCAGAGCTTGGTCTTTTTCGCCTTCGCGTTGGCCACGTCAGCCTCGCTTGGCCCGGTGCAAGCGCTGTAAGCGCAAACGCAACGCGTTCAAACGGATGAAGCCTTCGGCGTCGGCTTGACGATAAACCTGATCCGCTTCGAACGTCGCCACGTTCGGATCGTAGAGCGACGACTCCGATTTCCGACCAACGACCATGACGTTGCCCTTGTAAAGCTTCAGTCGAACCCGTCCGGCCACGTTGGCCTGGGCGGCGTCGATCGTCTTTTGCAGAACTTCGCGCTCCGGCGCGAACCAATAGCCGTAGTAAATCATCTCGGCATAACGCGGCACCAGCGAATCCCTTAGACGCATCACTTCGCGATCCATGGTGATCGACTCCAGACCGCGATGCGCCGCATGCAGGATCGTGCCGCCGGGGGTTTCGTACACGCCGCGCGACTTCATGCCGACGTAGCGGTTCTCGACGAGGTCGACCCGGCCAATGCCATGTTTTGCGGCGATTTCGTTGAGACGCGTGAGCAAGTTGGCCGGCGAGAGCTTGCGCCCGTTGATCCCAACGGGATTACCGCGCAGGTAATCGATCTCGACATACTCGGCACGGTTCGGCGCTTTCTCCACCGCACGGCACCAGACAAACATGTCGCTGGGCGGCTCTTTCCACGGATCTTCCAAGATTCCGCCTTCGTAGCTGATATGAAATAAATTGCGATCGGTGCTGTACGGCTTTGACTTCGTCACTGGCACGGGAATCCCATGCTGGCGCGCATAATCGATCAAAGTCGAGCGCGCGTTGAGGTTCCACAGCCGCCACGGCGCGATGACTTTGATACCCGGCTTGAGCGCATAATAGGTTAGCTCGAAGCGCACCTGATCGTTGCCTTTGCCGGTGGCACCGTGGGAAACCGCGTCGGCCTTCTCTTTCACTGCGACGTCGATCTGCCCCTTGGCGATCAGCGGCCTGGCGATCGAAGTGCCAAGCAAATATGACCCTTCATAAACCGCGTTGGCGCGCAGCATCGGAAAAACGTAATCTTTGACAAACTCCTCGCGCAAATCGCCGATCACCACTTTGCTCGCGCCGGTCTGGATCGCCTTGCGTTTGACCGCCTGAAGATCTTCGCCTTGCCCCAAGTCGGCGCAAAACGCGATCACTTCGCAGCTATACTCCTCTTTAAGCCAGCGTAGAATAACCGAGGTATCCAACCCGCCCGAGTATGCCAGCACCACCTTGTTGACGTTCATCGTTTTTATCCAGAACCTCTGTTTTTCGTTTCTTTCTTTGAACTTTTGAACCTTTGCACTCTTGAACCCTTGAAGCCGTTTAACAGCCAAACCATCACGGCCTTCTGCGCGTGCAATCGGTTTTCAGCCTGATCGAAGGCGACGCACCGGGGGCTCTCCAAGACATCATGCGTGATTTCTTCGCCCCGATGCGCGGGCAAGCAGTGCATGACCACCGCATCTTTCTTGGCCATCGCCACAGTTCGGCTATTCACCTGGTAAGGGCGGAACGCATTTAAGCGCGTCTGCGTTTCTTTCTCCTGGCCCATGCTTGTCCAGACATCTGTATAAATCGCGTCCGCGCGCGAAACAGCTTCTTCGACAGAGTGGGTCACCGTGATCTTCGCGCCGGCGTTTACCGCTTTTTTCAGAATTGCTCCATCCGGCTCGTAGCCCTTCGGGCACGCCAGCGCAAACGAGAACGGTACGATCGCCGCCGCTTCCAGCCACGATTGAACCATATTGTTGCCGTCGCCCACGAAAGCGATCTTCAAGCCGCTAAGCTCTCCCTTGTGTTCGATCAGGGTCTGACAATCGGCCAACACCTGGCAAGGATGAAAGTCATCCGTGAGCGCGTTGATTATCGGCACCGATGAATGCTCCGCCATCTCTTCGATAATCTTGTGCGCGAAGGTTCGCACCGTAATCAGATCGAACCAGCGGTCCAAGTTCCGCGCGCAGTCCGCAGGCGTTTCCCGCGTTCCTAATCCGACTTCAGCGGGCCCAAGATAGACGGCTTCGCCGCCCAACTGAGTCATTCCCACCGCGAATGTCGCTCGGGTGCGTAGACTCGGTTTCTCAAAAACCAGGGCCAATCCTTTTCCAGCCAACAGCCGGTGCGCCACGCCTAGCTTCTGCTTGCGCTTGAGCTCGCTCGCAAGAGTTAAAATGCCGTCAAATTCGCGCCGATTTAGGCCGTGGAAATTCAGCAGATCACGTTTGCTCATACGCCGAATAGATAGAAAGGCTTATTGGCGGGCCAGAATTCTTTCGAGGATCGCCAAGCCGCGATCGATTTCGCGTTTCGTGAGCGTCAGCGGCGGCGCGAAACGCAAAACCTTAGTGGCCGTGCAATTGAGCAGCAACCCTTCTTGCAGGCAGGCATCCGCGATCTTGCTGCCGTCAATCGTTAACTCGACGCCGATGAGCAATCCTTTGCCGCGAATTTCGCGCATAAAAGAAAACCGCTTCTTCAGCGCTTCAAGACCCTTGACGAAATACTTGCCCATCTGCACGCAATTTTTCAGCACCCCGCCTTTGATCAGCGCCGCCATCACGGCGAGGCCGGCGGCGCAGGAGACCGGATTGCCGCCGAACGTCGAAGCGTGGCTGCCTGGCACGAAACTGCCGGCCACTTCTTCCCGCGCCAGCATGGCGCCGAGCGGCAAGCCGCCGCCGAGCGCTTTGGCCAAAGTCATGATGTCGGGTCTGACGCCGAAATGTTCATAGCCGAAAAGTTTGCCGGTGCGCCCCATGCCGGTTTGAACTTCGTCGAAGATCAACAACAAGCCGCGTTGATCGCAGAGCTCGCGCAGACCGAGCATATAAATCTCATTGGCGACGATAACGCCCCCTTCGGCCTGGATCGGCTCGACCACGATCGCCGCCGTTTTTTGCGCGTCGATCGCGGCTTCGATCGCATTGAGATCATTGTACGGCACCTGGCGAAACCCGGGCGGTAACGGATCGTAGCCGGCGCGAATTTTTTCCTGGCCGGTTGCGGTCAGCGTCGCCAGGGTGCGGCCGTGAAACGAATTGTGCGTCGAGAGGATCTCGTATTTGCCGCCGAGTTTTTCCGAACCATAACGGCGCACCAGCTTAAACGCGGCTTCGTTGGCTTCCGCGCCGCTGTTGCAAAAAAACGCGCGATCGGCAAAAGAATGGCGGCACAGCTCGCGCGCCAGCTCCGCCTGCGGCTGGCTATGATAGAGATTGGAAATATGCAGCAGTTGCTGCGCCTGTTGTTTGATCGCTTTGACGACCGCAGGGTTACAATGACCTAGGCTGTTAACCGCGATGCCGGCAAGGAAATCGAGATATTCCTTGCCATCTGCGTCCCACACCCGGGTTCCTCTGCCCTTGACTAATGCGATCGGCGCCCGCGCATAAGTTTTTACGCCGTACTTTTCAGTCAGAGCCACGACGTCACGATTTTTCATCACTTCCGCACCACCTCCGTCCCCACCCCTTCTTTGGTAAAGATTTCTAACAGCACGGCGTGCTTCACCCGGCCGTCAATGATATGTGTTTTCTCCACCCCGCCCTTGAGCGCATTGATGCAACACTCGACCTTGGGAATCATTCCCGATCCGACAACCCCATCTTGGATCAGCTTGCGCACTTGATTTTCCTTGAGCGTGCTCAGTAACGTTGCCTTCTTGTCTTTCACGCCTTCCACGTCGGTCATCAGGATCAGCTTCTCGGCGTGCAATGCCTCGGCAATTTCCCCGGCGACAAGATCGGCGTTGATGTTATACGTTTCACCTTCCCGGCCGACGCCGACCGGCGCGATGACCGGGATAAATTTGTTCTGATCCAGCGATTCGATCACCAGCGGATTGATGCCGATGATCTCGCCGACCATGCCGATGTCGATGATTTCCGGGGTCTCTCCGTTGGTCGACGCCACCGTGACGTTCATCTTTTTCGCCAAGATGAGCCCACCGTCTTTGCCGCTCAGCCCCACGGCCATGCCGCCATGCTGGTTGATCAAAGTGACAATTTCTTTGTTGACTTTGCCGACCAGCACCATCTCGACGATGTCGAGAGTTTCTTTGTCCGTCACCCGCATGCCGCGCACGTAGCGGCTGGTGATGCCCATCCTGTCGAGCACCGAATCGATTTGCGGCCCGCCGCCGTGCACGACCACGGGATTGATGCCGACGTATTTGAGCAGCACGATGTCTTGCGCGAAGCTCGCTTTGAGCTCGTCGTTTTCCATCGCGTGACCGCCGTACTTGATCACGAAAGTCTTGCCGTAGAAGCGTTGGAAATAAGGCAGCGCCTCCATCAAGACCTCTGCCTTACCGATAAAATTTTCCATGACCGGGCCTCGGACTTAGCCTGATTTAGAGGATATAGCGCGACAAGTCTTCGTTGTTCAAGATCGGCGCGAGGCGCTCGCGCACGTATTCGGCGTCGATGGCGACTTCTTTGCCATGCATTTCGGGCGCCGCAAAGGAGACCTCGTCGAGCAGGCGCTCGAGAATCGTGTGCAGGCGGCGCGCACCAATGTTTTCCGTGCGCTCGTTGACGTCGGAGGCGATCAGCGCGATTTCTTGGATCGCATCGTCGGCGAACTTGAGATGGACGCCTTCGGTTTCGAGCAGCGCTTCGTACTGTTTGATCAGCGCGTTTTTCGGCTCGGTCAATATCCGCACGAAATCCGCTTTCGTGAGCGAACTCAGTTCGACGCGGATCGGGAAGCGGCCCTGAAACTCGGGAATAAGATCGGAAGGTTTCGCCGTGTGAAAGGCACCGGAGGCGATAAAAAGAATATGGTCGGTCTTGACCATGCCGTACTTGGTATTGACCGTCGACCCTTCGACAATCGGCAGCAAATCCCGTTGCACGCCCTGGCGCGACACGTCGGGGCCGTTCATCGACTCACGGCCGGCGATCTTGTCGATCTCATCGAGAAAAACGATACCCGATTGCTCGACCCGCCGGATCGCTTCGCCCGTGACCTTCTCCATATCGACCAGCTTGCTGGCCTCCTCTTGCGTCAGGATGTCCAGCGCTTCGGGACTCTTCACCGTCTTTTTCTTGGTCTTTTTCGGCATCAGGTTGGAAAACATTTCTTTCAGATTGAATTCCATTCCTTCCATGCCCTGGGGTGTTAATACTTCGATCATCGGCATGGCTGATTGAGTCAATTCGATATCGACGAAGCGATCGTCCATCTTCCCTTCGCGGAGCATCTTCTTGAGTTTTTCCCGAGTCGATTGCAAACGTTGCCCGTCGATCGCTTCGCCGTCGCCCTCGTCGGCTGAGCTGGCCGGCAACAAGAGATCCAGCACCCGCTCCTCGGCGACTTCATGCGCTTTGAGCTCGACCTTCTGCTTCTCTTCCTCTTTGACCATGTTGACCGCAAGGTCGGTCAAGTCGCGAATGATCGATTCGACGTCGCGGCCGACGTAACCCACTTCGGTGAACTTAGAGGCTTCAACTTTGATGAAAGGAGCTTGGGAGAGCTTTGCCAAACGGCGGGAGATTTCGGTTTTGCCAACTCCCGTCGGCCCGATCATGATGATATTTTTTGGGGCGATTTCCTCGCGCAGATCTTCGGGAACGAGCTGGCGCCGCCAACGATTGCGCAGCGCGATCGCTACCGCCCGCTTCGCTTCCTTTTGGCCGACGATATAACGATCGAGCTCCGAAACGATTTCCCGAGGTGTCATGACCGGCGCTACCGTCTGTCCCGCGTCCGGTAAAGTAAACTTCGCTCCGTCCTTCATGGGAATCTTCACTCCTAGCAATTTCCGTAGGAAATGCAATCAGAACGCGGGCTAACGCGGCGGCGCCACACCGAAACTATCGGGTTCCAAGTCACCGAATGACGCTTTCGGAACGCCAGGCGGCCCCGCCTCGCAGGTTTGCCTAGCGCGGTTGAGCGTGCCGTAGAATCGGTTTCTTTACTGTCCGCCGCAAGCCTGCGCGTCCTAAGACAACTCTTCAAAGGTAAGCTGTTCGTTAGTGTAAACACAGATGCCGGCCGCAACGCGCATCGCTTCTTCGGCGATCACCCGGGCATCCAACTGCGTGTGTTTGACGAGAACTCGCGCTGCGGCCAAAGCGTAATTGCCGCCCGAGCCGATGGCGATAATATCGTCGTCCGGCTCGATCACGTCGCCCGCGCCGGAGATTACGAGCAAATCGTTCACGTCCGCTATCACCATCAGCGCT
>JBEVIO010000531.1:0-3574 GCA_040510635.1 Binatia bacterium
CCGCGCGATCACGTCCGACGAGCTGCCGATGCGGCTGATGCCGATGCTTTTGCCACGCAATTGCTCTTTGGTTTTGATCGACTCTTGAACGATCAGCTCATAGGGCAATGTATTCATGAAGCAGGCGACGGCAACGAGATTCGCGCCGCTGACCGCCGCGCTGGCGATGGTGCCGCCGGTGCCGTTGCCGAATTTAAGTTGACCCGCGACGAGCACGGCCACATTGGTGGACGAGGCGGGAATAAAGATCGACTCGACGTCCAAGCCGTATTTTTTATACAATCCTTTTTCCTGCGCGATATACCAGTTGGCGCTCGGCGCATCGACCGAGCTGTAAGATACGGTGAGTTTCTCTTCAGCGAAAGAGCCGGAAACAATAATGAAAAACCCGAGGGCCACAAAACAAAGAACAAATCGCACAGTGTTTTTAGTTATCATCGGGCCCTCCGTTTCGCTGCGCATATTAATGAAGGTCAGTTTGGCGGTCAAGGTGCGCAGCGTTGGGTAGTGGTTCAGTTTGGGAAAGATCTCTCACTACGTTCGAGATGACAAATGCTTATTTTAGTTGTCATTCCGAGCGGAAGCGAGGAATCTTTCTCGACGTTAAGACTCATGGCGGATTGAAAATGAACCAATACCCAGCGTTGACGTTGACGTACTACGTCAGCTACTGTTTCTATAGTTGCAATTCCAATTGTTAGCTTACAAATAAGAGGAGATCGAATATGCTTTCCGCCATCGTCCTGCTCAATACCGAGCGAGATAAAACGAACAAAGTCGCCGAAGCGCTAGCCGATACCGATGGCGTCACAGAGGTTTATTCGGTCGCTGGACGCTACGATCTCGCCGCGATCGTGCGCGCGAGCGACAACGATCAACTGGCGAAAATCGTAACTGAACATATTCGCGCGGTGCCGGGGATCACGACTTCGGAAACACTGATCGCATTTCGGGTCTATTCGCGCCATGATTTGGAGCGGATGTTTTCCATCGGCATGGAAAAAGTCTAACCGGTTGCTGAAAAAGCCTCATCTGACTTCGTTGCGCTCGATCTCTTCGTGTCAACGTACAAGAGTACGCCTCCGCCTAGCTTGTCCTGAGCGAAGCCGAAGGATCGATTCTTCGCGCGCCTTGTAGCTGAGTCTTTTTGAGTCGCTGGCCAAGAAATGATCAACGTTGACGGACGAGTTGAACGATCAGGGGCACGATCAGCAGCAGGAAGGAGATCGCGAGAATCGACGCCGAGATCGGCTGCGTGATGAATACCGAGGCGTCGCCTTGGCTGATGGCGAGAGCGCGGCGCGCCTGGGTTTCGGCGAGTGGGCCGAGAATCAGGCCGATCACGGCCGGAGCGACGGGGATGTTCCAGCGGCGCATGACGAAACCGAGTAAACCGAAGACATAAAGGATCATCAGATCGACTACAGACTGATGCAGGCTATAAGCGCCAAGCGTGGCAAAAACTAGTATCCCGCCGTAAAGCAGCGGCCGTGGAATCGCCAACACCTTCACCCAAATCCCAACGAGCGGTAGGTTGAGGATCAACAGCAAGACATTGCCGATATACAGACTCGCGAGCAGGCCCCAAACTAGATCAGCCTGGGTTACAAAGAGCAGCGGGCCGGGCTGGATGCCGTAATTTTGAAATGCGCTAAGTAAAATCGCGGCGGTGGCGGAAGTCGGTATGCCGAGGGTGAGCAACGGCACCAGCGCGCCGGTCACAGACGCATTATTTGCCGCTTCGGGACCGGCGACGCCTTCGATAGCGCCTTTGCCGAACTCTTCCGGATGTTTGGTGAGTTTTCTTTCGGTTGCATAGGACAGAAAAGTTGGAATCTCCGCGCCGCCTGCCGGTATTGAACCGAAGGGAAAACCGATTGCCGTGGCGCGCAGCCAAGCCGGCCATGAGCGCTGCCAGTCTTCTTTCGACATCCAGAGAGAGCCTTTGAGTTGTTCCAGTTTTTCTTCGAGCCGGCTCGAGTAGGCAGCGACGTAAAGCGCTTCGCCGACCGCGAACAGTCCTACGGCGAGCACGACTACGTCGATGCCGTCGAGCAATTCGGGCACGCCGAAGGCGAAGCGCGACCTGCCGGTCTGGCTATCAATACCGACGACGCCCAAAAGCAGACCGAGAAATAAGCTCGTCAGTCCGCGCACCGTGGAACTTCCAATGACCGCGGCAACGGTTGTAAATGCGAAGATCATCAGCGCGAAATATTCCGCGGGCCCGAATTTCAAAGCCAGTTCGACGACGATCGGCGCAAGCAGCGTAACGAGTATGGTCGCAATCGTGCCGGCGACGAAGGAGCCAATGGCGCTCGTCGCCAGCGCCGGTCCCGCGCGACCCTTCTTCGCCATCAAGTTGCCTTCGAGTGCCGTAGCGATGGATGCGGATTCCCCAGGTGTGTTGAGCAGGATCGTCGTTGTCGAGCCGCCGTACATGGCGCCGTAGTAGATGCCCGCGAACATAATGAGCGCGCCGGTGGGATCCAGTTTAATGGTGAGAGGCATGAGCATGGCGACAGTGAGCGCCGGGCCGACCCCGGGGAGGACTCCGATGAAAGTGCCGAGCGTAACGCCGATGAAACCCCAGAGAAGATTGAGCGGCGTCAGCGCGATGCTGAATCCATGCAGGAGTGAATTAAAGGCGTCGGGCATACGCGATCAAATGCCCGCGCCGCCGAGCAGCGGTTGGAGCCAGCCGGCCGGTAAATTTACGTTTAAGAACTTGACGAAGAAGAGAAACACGCCGAGGCCGAGGACAAGACCGATCGCAAAATCGCGGACAAACTTGCCGCTTCCGAAACCGCGCGCCACACAGAGAAACAGCGCCGCCTGGGCAAGCACGAATCCGGCAGAGTGGATCAAAAAAATCTGTGCGATCAATCCCGCGCTAACCCAAACAAACGCGCTCGCCTGGAAGGAATGCTCGCCGCGAGTCTCGGGATCATCCGGAACCGCATTGCGCCAGCCGCCCGAGAGAGCCTCGTAACTCAACCAGGCGCCGAGCAAAATGAGGCCGCCGGAGATAATCATCGGAGCCACGTTTGGCCCAATGCGCGCGTAACCGCCGGCGCTCGACAATTGTGAAGTGCCGATCGCAACGGCAATTCCCAGGAAAAGAATCGCCAGGGAGAGAATGAGCTCGGCGCGTTTATATCGCATGACGCTATTTATTCTTAATGCCGAGCGAATCGATGATGCCGGCAATCCGTTTGGTATCCTCGTCGATAAATTTCTTGAAAGCGTCGCCGCTCAGAAAAATCGGCGACCAGCCGAGCTTTTCCAGAGTCGTTTTCCAAGCCGCGGATTCCGTCGCGCCTTGGTTGATTTTGATCAGCGCGTCGCGCTGCTGCGTCGTGACGCCCGGCGCGCCAAAGGTGCCGCGCCAATTGGATAGCTCAACGTCGATGGCCTGTTCTTTCAGCGTGGGATATCCTTCGATTTTCTTTGGGCTCGACACCGCGAGCGCGCGCATGCGACCGCCTTTGATCTGTTCGGCAAACTCACCGATGCCGGAGACGCCGGCGGTGACGTGTCCGCCGATGATCGCCGCGATCGCCTCGCCGCCGCC
>JBEVIO010000532.1:0-4056 GCA_040510635.1 Binatia bacterium
CGTGGACTTTTTTAATCCGCTGACCGCTTTCCAATACGCGCATGGCATCGAGCGGAACAAGCCGATCGGGATCTCGATCGACCGTGGAGGTGTCGTAGCCGGTATGCATGGCTTCGAATTCACCGTGTTTGAGATCGCTGCGCCCGTGGACCGAATATTTGAAATAGCGCGAGCCGCGCGAGCTTTCCAAGCGATCGGGATTGCCCTTCGGCACCAGGCCGCCTTCGGTGACCAGCGCCACGGTGGCGTCCGCCAAAGAAACAGTCAAATTTGGAACCGTGTGCGCTTGGGTCTCGATGCGCGGAATCTCGCTCTCGTACGATTGGCCGCTCAGCCTGGCCAGCAAAAGATCCGCGGCGCGGACATAATCCGGCTTGTCGGTTCTTATCGTAAAACGGCGCGGAATCGCTAAACAGTATTCCGCGCGAAAGTCTTCGATGGCCTTTTGGTCCTGCGCTATCAACCTTTCGACCAGCAGCGAATAACGTCTCAAGACGTCCTGCATGGACGCCGCTGAGGCGCCGGTTTGAAGAACAAAAACGTGGCGGCCGATTTCTCGAGTGCCCGGGTTGTCTTCGTGCATGGCGGTGATCGCCGGGATGCGCCAGTTGTCGCGCACCCAACTGCATACTTTGGCGCAGGCGATGCCGTATCGACCGGCGTTAAAGGCCGGGCCCGCGAGAAATATGTCGGGGCGAAACTGATCGATCGCGGCACCGATCGCTCGCAGCGCGTTTTCCTCGGCCTCATGAAAATAGTTATCGCCGCAGGCAATCGTCGCGTATTCGACGCCGTGAGCTTTGAAAGCGTTTTCGAGCACGCTGCCGATGCCTACCGGCTGGGACAGAAAAAGGACTTCCTGACCGGCTTTTTCCTCGCCGCCGATGCCGGCGAAAAACTGGTTCAAATAGTGCAGCACCTTGATCATGCGAGCGTCTCCTTAGTTCTCATACTCGGCGCGAAAACCGCTGCGGCCCATTCGGCTGTACGAAGCGAAAAAGATCGTCGGATCAAAAAGAAACGGCAGGTGGGGATCGTGGGTTGCTTTTAAATGGAGATCGATCTCCGCGCCGCCGATCACCGTCTCGAGCGGCGGAATATAGATCTTTTCCGAAACATTGCCCCGGCTGATCATGCCGCCGGCCTCTTTGGGATGATCGACCAGCGGACGCTCGTAACCTTTCGGCCCATTGGACTCGTGCAATACAGCGGCAGTTTTTATGCCCTCGTCTTCGCAAGCCTTCAGCGTTTGCATGAAGTCGACGGTGCCGTTACCGGTTCCCTCCATTAGGGCAACCGCGCCTTCGGCGCCGAGATTGCGCGCCAGTCGCGCCACCCATAACCCCATCTTTTTTTTCTGCTCGAAGCTATCGTTGTAGCCGCGCGAGAGGATCACGCCGAGGAAGTTGATGCTTTCACCGTGACGCGCGAGCAACTCGGCGATAAACGGGTTGTCGCAGTGCAAAGCGGTCGGAATCTTCCGTTCGCTTTTATAGTTGCCGCTGACAATCGCACCGTCGAAGAATTCCGCGGGATGCACGAAAGTGGGCAAGGTTTTTGACACCTCTTCGCCGTAATAAAACGTGCGCGCGCAAGTAAGCTGGCTCTGCACTTGATAAATCAGCACCACTTTGGGCAAAGCCGAATTGACTGGCGGCAAAGAAATGAGCCGTTTTTCCGCCTCGGCGCCGGATCGCTCGGCCGGTGCCAGAAAGCGGGCGCAGCGTAAAGCCATAATCCTCAGCGTTTGGTCGAAAGCAACGTTGGAGACCGACGACTCCGGCGTTAGCGAGAGCACGAGATGAAAGCAATCCGAGCCATAAGAATAGGGCGCGCCGATGCCTGACATGTCGACGATGCCTTCGCGCGGTTTCTCGATCGGTGTCAGCGAGTCGAAGTGAGGGAAGCGGCCGGTCACGGTAACAAGAAGATTTTTGAAGCGCACGGTTTTGCCCGTGCCGACCAATGCTGCGGCGCCCTCAAAGCCGGGGAAGGTCGAACCGGGTCCGGCTGGTTTGGCGATCGGCATGACCGCGTCCAATACGTGAACGATACGTTTTGGCTCGCCGGGACGGGCGATTTGAAAATCGACGTGAACACCCGGGCTTAAATCTTTCAACAGTTCATGGAAATCGTGCACGCACAGCGACAGGGTTTTGCCGTCGAAACCGGTGCGCTCATCCCACTGAACTCGTTCGAGCCGATAATCAAAGAGCTGCAGTTCCATCGGAAAGTTCTTCAACGAACAGGCTCGGTTTATCGTGCCGCCGTTACGGGTGTCAAGCAAAGACGTCCGGATTTGTCGGTCAACGGCGTGAGAACTGACCGAATCTCCATCTAGGCCTGGATCATTTTCTTTCTCACCGCACCATTGGGTGAAATCTATGTGTCAGTTTGTAATTCTGTGGCCGATGCATTAGAAAGATTTTTTTATGCGTGCTTCTCAGTAGGCCGATTCTCGATGTCCAGCTTAAACTCGTCGAATGTTAGAATCCTGCGTTTGACGCTCGTCATTCTCATTTTATTCGGCACTTCGTGCTCGCCATTTATTACGCGGATCCCGACGGTTGCCGATGAAAGATTGGCGCGTTACGTTGCTGCCATCGGGCTTGAAATTGTCGCGGTTTCCGAGGCGCATGACAAGCGGGCGGATTATCAATTTAGCCTCGCCCAGTTCGCCCGGCCCGATATTTTAGGATTGAGCAGAGGCAACCATCAGATTTACATCAGTTACGAATTGGTCCGGCGGGCCTATGACAGCAACGGTTATCGATGGTTGCTGCGCCATACTTTGGCGCACGAAATTGCTCATGATGTTATCGGCCGAGATGGCGGCGGCGAGGATAACGGCGTGGACCACAGCGGTCTCGCCAACCGGATAACCAGTCGGGATCTGGGTCTGTCCGGTTGGATTACTTTTCGTACTTATTCTCGCTCGGCCGAGCTGGCCGCCGACCGTAAGGCCATGGAGTATTGGCGCAAGCTCGACTGGAATTGCTCTCATTGGGTAGCGCTATTTTCGAATTTCCTGGCCCAAGGCTATGAAGGCGATGTCGATCATCCGACTAAGGAACGTTTAGAGCAAGCCATGCAAATTTGTGCCGCGCCCTCGACCTAGCATAAACATCTTTAGCCCTTCGTCGCTCCGTGAAGAACGTTTCCCTTTGTAAGTTTTAACTTTCTTAGTTCACCAACGCCGGCAAAGCAGAAGATCTCCGCGTCTTAGGTCTTGCGCGCTGTTCTGCGTTCCAAAGCCTGGCTGTAGCGCGACATCGGAAAACAAAAAGCGAAATAACCGAGCGCCGCGAACAAGTATGCTTCGACGCCAAAGCCATTCCAAGCCGGCTCGGCGAGCGCCACTTTGATGGTCGTCAAAAAATCAAGCAGCCCGATGATCACGACCAGGGAGGTGTCTTTGAAAAATCCGATGAACGTATTGACCAAAGGGGGGATGGCGATATGCAGAGCTTGCGGCAGGATAATGAACCTCGTGCGCTGCCAGTAGCTATGTCCGAGCGCTTGGGCGGCCTCTTCTTGGTGGCGCGGTATCGCCTGGAGACCGCCGCGGATGACCTCGGCGAGATAGGCGGCGGCGAAGAGGATCAGCGCCAGTTGCGCGCGCAGCAGCTTGTCGATCGATACGCCGGCGGGCAAAAAGAGCGGCAGCATCACCGAAGCCATGAACAGAACTGAAATCAGCGGCACGCCGCGGATCAACTCGATGTAAGCGACCGTGAGCCAGCGCACCAGGGGCATTTGCGATCGCCTGCCCAGGGCGAGAAGAATCGAAAGCGGGAACGCGAACACAATGCCGAACGTGCTAAGCAGGAGCGTCAATGTCAGCCCACCCCAGCGCTGATTCTCGACATAAGGCAAACCGAACACACCGCCCCACATGAGCACGGCGATTGCCGCGAACCCAGCGAGCCAGAGAGCGGTGAGGCTCGATCGTCTGACAACACCGACGGCGCTTAGCGCATAAAGCCCCAGGAGAATGGCGATTGCCAATGCCGGTCGCCAGTGCTGGTCGACGGGAAAGGTACCGAAGAGAATGAA
>JBEVIO010000533.1:0-7895 GCA_040510635.1 Binatia bacterium
TGACCGAACCATTCGAACCTCCCAACCCCGCTCACCTGATTCGCGAAGTGCGCGCCCTGATCGAGCTGCCGCGCCTGTTGTGGCGCTTTCCAGAACTGGCCCGACAGCCGCGCGGCCATGGTGAACCGATCCTGATCTTGCCCGGCTATGGCGCCGGTGATGGCTCCACTGCTTTACTGAAAGTTTACCTCCGCCTGCTCGGTTATCGGGCGCGCGGCTGGGGTCTGGGACGTAACCGCGGCGACACGGCGGAATTGCTTCCTCGGGTCTTGAAGCGGATCGCGTCTTTCGCGCGCCGCAGCAATCAGAAAGTCCACCTGATCGGCTGGAGCTTCGGCGGTTACCTGGCCCGCGAATTGGCGCGCGAGCGCAGTGATCTCGTCGCCCAAGTCATCACGCTCGGCACCCCGGTCATAGGCGGTCCGAAATATACCGTTGTCGCCAAGCTCTTTCTTAACCGCGGGATCGACATCGAGGCGATTGCCGCCGAAGTCGAAACACGCAATCAGATCTCGTTCACCACGCCGGTCGTCGCGATCTATTCGCGCCGCGACGCCGTGGTCGCATGGCAGGCCTGCATCGACCACCACGCGCTCAACGTCGAACATATCGAAGTTCAAACCACTCATGTGGGTTTGGGTTTTTCGCCTGATGTCTACAAGATCATCGCGCAGCGTCTGGCTCTCGGCCAGGTGGTCGCGGCCTGCCCAGTTAAGCCGGCAGTCCGGCCATGGCGATTGTTCGGTTTGAGCCGGCAACCGAAACGCTAATCTCCCTCGGCGACTGCGTCCGCCTTTTGAATGGAAACAACCCTAGTTTTTTGGCTGGTCGCCTTATTGCTCGTTGGCACCGGCCTCATCGGCCTCTTCCTGCCGGTGCTTCCCGGCGCGCCGCTCATTTTTGCCGGCCTCGTGATCGCCGCCTGGGCCGAAGACTTTCACTACGCCGGGCTTTGGACGGTCGTCATCCTCGCCATCCTCACGCTACTGACTTTTGCCGTCGATTTTTGGGCCACCATTTTCGGCGCAAAGAAATTCGGCGCTTCCAAGCGAGCCGTTATCGGCGCGCTCATCGGCCTGGGTATCGGCATCTTCCTTGGCTTTCCCGGCATCATTTTCGGCCCGTTCATCGGCGCGGTGGTCGGCGAACTCTCAGCGCAAAAAGATTTGAAGCAGGCGACCCGCGCCGGTATCGGCGCGACCATCGGCCTCGTCCTCGGTGCCGCGATCAAGTTGGCGTTGGCGTTAACGATGATCGGCGTTTTTCTAACCGTTCGCTTTCTATCGTGAACCACGAGTGCTAAGATCGCCGCGGCTTGATGTTTGAAGGCCGTTACCGTTCCAATTGGCTGATGAACTGTGTTCGTATGAGGCTCGCAATGAAACCAATCGCGATTTTATTTTTCGCTCTGTTGCTTCACGGCCAAGCATGGGCTCTCACCATCGCTACGGGTTCAGCCGAAGGGACTTACTTCAAGATCGCTCAGGACATCAAGCAGGTCGTCGAAAAAGACGGTATCCCGATCGAGGTCATTCAAACCAACGGCTCCTTCGAAAACGTCAATTTGCTGGGCGCCGGGAAAGTCGATCTGGCGATCATGCAACTGGACGTGTTGCGGTTCGTCGCGGAAATCATGCTCAAAGAAACCGGCGTGAACGTCCTGCAAGAAGCGCGAGTGGTTCTCAACCTCTATCCGGAGGAGATCCACATCATCACCAAGAATGATAAAATCAAAACGATCCAAGATCTCCAAGGTAAGAAAGTCGGCGTTGGGCCCGAGAAAAGCGGCTCGGCACTGACAGCGGAAGTTTTGCTCGCCGGATTCGAACTCAATGTCGAGCGCGTCTTCGATACGCCCGACGCCGCCCTCAAGAAGCTCGGCACCGCCGATCTCGACGCGCTGATCTTTGTCGGCGGCGCCCCTGTTCCGGCGTTTCGCAATCTCGACCGGAGCTTTCGCTTCGTGGCATTTCCAGCCGACAGTGGTTTGGAACAAATCTATATGAAGAAAAAGATCGAAAGCTCGGTTTACCCTTGGGCCGGCGCCATCCAGACCTATGCCGTGCCATCGGTAATCATGACGAGAAATCGCAACGATCGTGACTTTGCCGCGAATTTACAGAAACTGGTGCTGTCAATTTTGGTAAATAAACAAACCCTGGATTCCTCTGGCCATCCCAAGTGGAAGGATTCCTACATTCGCTCTACCCTGGGCGACGTAGGCTTTCGGCCGACGACCGATGCCATTCAACTCTACAACAATCTCGACAGCATCGGCTATCGAATCATCAAGAAGTAAGTTGGTGAATCGGCGAAGCTCGCGTTATTCGTCCCGGTGCACCGACGACGGCGAGAACGCCGGTAAGCACACTGCGATATATTCCGCGCCCTCGGTGCCCGGCGTGGCGTAGCGCACCCATTCGCCGGCATGGACGACGACCGCTTGCCCGGCGGCGACCTTGAGAAGCGAGTCGCGTGTTTCAACCTGAAGCTCGCCTTTTAGGACGATCGTATACTCATCGAACTCGGGAGTCTGTCCGGGCTCGCGCCACCCCGAAGGACTGGTCATCTTTGCGATGCTCAGCGCGGCAGTTTGTGAATTCACTCGGCCCAAAAACTCTTCAACAATCTTGGGCGGCCGACCTGCTGCGGGAAGTACAGTCGGCTTTGCGATCAGTCTTGGCATATGAAATTACGAACGGCTACTCTGCTCGGGTCGTAAGCTCGATTTTGTAGCCGTTGGGATCTTCGAGGAAGGCGATGGCGTTGCTGTTGCTCCCATGTTTCATCGGTCCCGGCTCGCGCACGATCTTCACGCCTTTGGCGCGCAGCTCGTCACAGGTTTTATAAACATCCGGCACGCCAAGAGCGATATGCCCAAAACCGTTGCCGATGTCGTATGAGTGCGTATCCCAGTTGTAGGTCAGCTCGATGACCGCATCGGTCTCTTCGGAACCATAGCCGACGAAGACATTGGTAAAGCGGCCGGACTCGTATTCCCTTTTTTTCAGGAGCTTCATCCCGAGGCCGTCGCAATAAAACTTCAAACTTTCATCGAGATCGTTCACCCGGATCATGGTATGGACGATTTTCATAATATTTCTCCCTCTTGATGGAATGTTCAGCGTCGCTGATCACCGCGACGACAACGACAGATTCTAGCTCATCGCCTTGGCAAAACCGCGGATCGTCTCTTCCCTGCTCCCGCCCGGCGGGCTGTAGGGGATAATTGCAATCTGTTGGATGCCGGTTTTCTCGATGCGCTCGATTTGCGCGCGGCATTGATCAACCGTTCCGGCGATGGCGAACTTATCGACCAGCCAATCGGGGATCACTTCAGCGTGGTTCGCCTGCTGGTCCATGTGATGGTAGTAGTCGTAGGTCTTGCGAATCTCTTCGAGAACTTTCTGTTCGTTTGGATCGAGCACGTAGGGCAGCGGATGCGCGACGACGCGGGCGACGTGGGCTTTCACCGCGTCCTTCGCCGGCGCCGTATCGGAAACCGCGCACGGCACCCAGAGCACCAAATTGATATCTGCCAACCTACGGCCAGCAGCTTTCGCTCCCACGGCGATCTTGTCTTTGGCATGCGCGATGTACTCGTCGGCAACCCCAACCAAAACAATGATCCCGTCGGCGATGCGCCCCGATAGTTCCAGCATCTTCGGGCCACTGGCCGCGATATAGATCGACACTTTGTTTTTGCATGGATGAAGTAGGTGAATTTTCCCGCTCGGTAGTTGCGCCTCTTTGCCGGCGAAGAGCTCGCGCATTTGCTCCAATGATTTTTCAAAATTCGCCAGCGTCGACGGTTTCAGGCCCATGGTTTCGACCGAGCTGTCGCCCAGGCCGATGCCGACGATCATTCTTCCCGGCGCATATTCTTCAAGCGTCGCGTAGGAGCTGGCGAGCACTGAGGGATGGCGCGTAAGAGGATTCGTCACGCCGGTGCCGAATTTTACCTTCGTCGTATTGAGCATCATCGCTGTCATGTTGACGTAGGCTTCGCGCCAGATGAGATGCGAGTCGCCGACCCAGATATGCGTAAAGCCGGCCTCTTCGCTCACCTCGGCCAGGTGGATCATTTTCTGTAGCGGTTCAGTGGGAAAGAGCCCTACGCCGAATTCAAAGGTGCTCAATTTCGATTCTCCTTCAACAACAAGATTCGCTCGCGCCGCGTTCGGGCGGCGGCGTCTGCTGGCTGCGTCCCGCCACGCGCACGATGCCGTCGATGATCACGTAGGAAATGCCCGGCAGATCGCCTTTGGCGAAAGAATCCAACGCATCTTGCGCCACCGAACCGGTTATCTTGTGCATCAGGACGAGATCCGCGGGCCGGCCTTCTTCCAGGATGCCGAGATTTAGGTCGTGGGCGCGCCCGACATTGCCGGTCGCCATGCAGATGGTTTTTTCCGGTGCAATTTCACCGACGGACGAGATAAAGGCGATCTCGCGCAAAATACCGCGCGGCACAATGCCCGTTCCGCCCGGCGTATCCGTGCCGATGAGAACGCGATGGTGTAAATTTTTCGCACTGACCGCCCGGGCAAGAAGCAAAGCCAGGCGATAATTTCCCGACGTGCAGATTTCCATGAAACATTCGGTCTCGTTGGCGATGCGCAGCATGTCTTGTTCCGGCATCGGGATGGGCCCGCCGGTGATGTGGCCGATGATATCGGGTTGGATTTTTTGCACCATCTCGAATCCCGCAACTTGACTGACACCGGAACGTGAAACACCGCCGGAATGAATCTTTACTTTGATGCCGCGGGCGTGCGCCCAGTTGACGTAACGTTCAGCTTCGCCGTTGGGTAGCAGGCTGTAATCGTAGAAAATGAATTTGACTAGTTTGATGCCGAGAGCATGAATCTCGTCAAAATCCTTTTCCGTCAATCCAGGCACTAAAAGCAGAGTTCCGGCATGAACCTTGACACCCGATGGCCGCAGGTTGTCGTAACAACGCTTTGTAACAATCGCCACCGATAGCGCCGTGCGCGCGTCCGGCGGCAACGGCAATCCAGGCAAATGCAACTCGCCGGCGGATATCAGCGACGTCACTCCGCCGTGCATATAATTCGTAATCCATCCCAGTGAATTTTGCGCCGGCGTATATTCACCGATCGATGGGTGCGAATGTGAATCAATCAGGCCGGGGATCGCCGTGATGCCGTTGGCGTCAATCGTCTGATCGGCGGTTTGATTCAGATTGTTGCCGATCGCTTGAACGATTCCGTCTTTGATGAGAATGGAATTGGCCTGTCTGAGCGGGCTCTCCAGTTTCCCAGTGACCAATGTGCCGATGTTTTTAATCAGGATGGAAGACATGAGCGGACTATAGCAAAGCCTCGCTAGCAGAAAAAGCGCGGCGATTTATAGCAGCCTGAAACTCGGATACCCGTCGAAAAATGATACCGTGACTTCTAAGATGCGCCATTTGATTTGGAACGTAGATCCGGCAATTTTCATTCTCGGCCCAATCGAAATCCGCTGGTACGGGTTTTTCTTTGCGCTCGGATTTCTCCTCGGCTTTCAAATCATGGCGCAGTTTTACCGCCGGGAACACCGGGATCTCGAAAATTTGTCCGCGCTCTGTCTGTATCTGATGCTCGGGACGATTATCGGCGCGAGGCTCGCTCATGTTTTGCTTTATCAGCCTGACTATTTCCTGTCGCACCCGTGGGAAATTCTCATGATCTGGCAAGGCGGACTGGCGAGCCACGGCGGTTTCGCCGGCGTCCTGATCGCGCTCTATCTCTATCTCAAAAAACACCGCGACATGAGCTTCTTGGAGCTTGCCGACCGTCTCGCGATACCTTGTCTGTTGGCGGCAGCACTGATCCGCGTCGGTAATTTTTTTAATTCGGAGATTCTCGGTACCCCGTCAAACCTGCCATGGGCCGTCGTCTTCGCCCGCGTCGACAATATTCCCCGACATCCGGCGATGCTCTACGAAGCGGCTGTGTACTTTGTCGTTTTTTGCGTGCTGTACGTCGCTTACTGGAAAACCGCGATCATCCAATTTCCCGGCAGAGTCTTCGGCACGACCCTAACGACCTGCTTTCTCGCCCGCTTCCTGATTGAGTTCGTCAAAGAAAATCAGGTGCCATTCGAGAACCGCATGCCATTGAACATGGGGCAACTGATGAGCCTTCCCTTCATCCTGGTGGGTGTGTATCTCATCTATGCGTCACGAAGAATGCCGCGAACGAGATAATACGAGGACTTTGTCGGTTCGCTTCCCATCCATATCCGCGATTTCGAAACGTAAAACCGTTCCAAACTGGCCAGACTCCGACGGAGTCAGATCTTTGGCACAATGCTTGGCACCATAGGTTCAACTTTGAATTCATAGGCGATCGCAATGTGTTTGGTTTGCGATATGTCCCCGGTAAAAATGTAAACACTGACCATTTCCTGTTCCTTTCCCGGCGCCAAAGTCAGAGGCGAGAGCAAGCCGCACTGAACCATTTCTAGCTTGTCTCCTACTATGGACGGCTCAACCCGGTGGACGATCGTTGCTGCAACGGCGTGGCTGCCTCGATTCTTGATCTTAAAACGTACTGCGAATGGTTCTTCGGGTTTCATAACGAGATCTTTTTCCTCGAATTGTAAGTCAATGCCGCTGTCTGATGGAGCAGAAAAGCTGAACGTAACGTTCATGTCAGCGGCCCAGTCGAAGAAAAGACGCCACCCTCCGCCACCTTCCTTGATCATCTCGAAAGTTTCCTGTGCTTCGACCATCAGCAGTTTATTGTCGCGTGTGAGTTGCTCCACCTTGTCGAGAATTTGTCGCTGTTGAAGAGGCGTCTTCAAGTTGAGCTTTTCTGAATCCCAGTTCTGCACGAGCGGTGATAGATCCTCCGGTGACGGCAGCTTGAATCTGGCAGTGATCCGCGCGCGTTGACCGATGCGCTTGTCTTCCAGCACTGCGAAATCCATCTTTTCGGCCAGGCTCTTAGCCAGTCGAAGTGTAAAACCATCATAAGGACCCTGCGCTCGCACATAATCTTCTTGGTCCCTGATTCGCTGGTCTTCAGCGGATATCAAGCGATAAGCCTCGGCAAAGTCACGGGCGTACATCGCTTGGACGTAATTCTTTATCACAGTGACGGCATCGTCTCTGTAGAGCGGCAATTCGAGCCAATCAAAAGGAATCGCAGCAATAGTGATCAAACCGACAACCCATCCCAACAAGACGTAAAATTTATGGCGCGGCATCGAGCTAACCTTAAAATTGACGCTACGGGTTGGGCGGCTATGAAGTGCCATCCTCTTGAACGGAACTTATCATATTATCTCGATCCGGGGTGCAGCTGTAAAACGACCGACGTAAGGGCGCGGGGCCACAAGCTAACTGGAGGTGGGGACAACTATTGTGGCACCAAACCAAGAGCCGACGAAAAATTTAATTACGAGCCCCAAGTCGATTTTAGCCCAATTCACTTTGAAAAGACTAAAAGACGCCGGCTTTTTTCAACGCTTCGCGCGCGCGTTCTCGGGTAATCGGGCCGAGGACTACGTCGCGAATCACACCCTGGCGATCGATAAAAAAAGTCGCAGGCGGACCGAAGATGCGATAGGAGCGCTTCACGGTGTTATTCAAGTCCAACGCGATGGGAAATATCAACCGGGCTTCTTTGCTGAATTCTGTGATTGCGGCGCGGGTGTCTTCAACGGCGATGCCGAGCACGCGGTACTCTTCCTTAGCCGCCAGCTCGTTGATTAGCGGCATTTCGTCGCGGCAGGGATCGCACCAACTGGCAAAAAAATTAAGCACCAAAGGCTTGCCGCGAAAAGTTTCCAGCGTGATCGATTTTCCGTCGAAGGTTTGCAAATTGAATGCTATGGCCGCTTGGCCGACAGCGGGCCCAGGTTTGGGGCCCGCTTGCTCAATC
>JBEVIO010000534.1:0-17075 GCA_040510635.1 Binatia bacterium
ATCTTGGTGAGACGTTCTTTTTCATCCTCCGAGCCGTCGCACCAAAAAACTTCATCCGGCTGGCACATGGCGGCAACGTCTTTGACCCATTTTTGAATATGTCGATTTGTGGGTATCGTACCTGTGGAGGGGCTCATGAGTTGACTTGTTTTTCCTTTCTTGATCTTGCGCGTCTTAAGTGGATCGGTGGCTATGCGAATCAACAATCGGACCAAAGCCGCGCGTTACGGCGACTTAATCTTGTGCCGTAATTATAAACCCTATCCGATGGGTCACAGCCAGTCAATAATTCGCGTTAAGCGTGAAATACCCGGGATAGCCGCCAGCGGCCGCCCGGGATATCCTCGTTCCATTTGGCCAATGCCGCGAGCTCACCGCGCGCGTCGAGGACACGGACGAAAACTTCGCCATTCATGCGTTTGCCTATTTGTCCGAGCGCTTCTTGCTGTCCCAACCGTAAGCGGGTCACGAGGGAGCTCTGCCAAGTCACGGCGCGCAGATGATTTAACGCTGAGCTGAGGGAGAGGAGCGGGACCCGGTTCGTCGAAGAGCATTTTTTCAGCGCCTCGACGTCAATCGCCTGCGCGACCGCGAGATGGTCGCACGCCACACGCCGGAGGTTTTTGAGATGGCCACCACAGCCCAGTTCCTTCCCCATGTCGGCCGCCAAGGTCCGGACATAGGTTCCGCGCGAGCAGGTAACTTCGAATTCGACCTCGTGACCGCTCAATTGCTTCAGACACAGCGCGTCGATTCGGATCGAGCGCGGCTCACGCGGGATTTCTTTTCCCTGGCGCGCCAAGCGGTACAGTCGCACCCCGTCTTTCTTGAGAGCCGAGAACATCGGAGGCACCTGTTGGAGCGCGCCAGTGAATTTTTTCTCCAAGCGGCGCAGCTCGGATTTATCGATGTTTGGCACGGGCCGTTCCAGGACGACTTTTCCCGTGCCGTCCTGAGTATCGGTTTCGACGCCGAGAACCATCATGCCGCGATAACTTTTTACGCCGCCGAGAAATATATCGGCAATCTTGGTGCCCTCGTTGACGCCGATTAGGAGCAGGCCCGAAGCAAACGGATCAAGCGTGCCGAGATGGCCCACTTTCTTGGCGTCCAAAATCTTTTTGACTTGGTGCACGACCTGAGCCGATGAAGGGCCTTCCGGCTTATCGATCAGCAAAATACCGCTCTGCGTCAGCATAAAAACCCGTGGAAAATTTAGAAGAATCGATCTGAAAAGCGAGTCGCTGAGCTTAAATGCTATAGCTTATGATTTTAACAACGATTCGATGCGCCGGGCTTCTTCTTCGGTTTCATCGTAGACAAATTCAATGGCCGGCACGAAGCGCAGGTCGAGTTGCTTGCCGACTTTGGCGCGGATAAATCCCGTCGCGCTCTTCAACCCGGCCAACGCCTCGCTCTTGTCGACGCCGTCGCCAAGAAGATTGAAAAACACTTTGGCATGCCTGAGATCCTTGCTCACTTTCGCTTCCGTCAGATTGACGGACCGGACCCGTGGGTCACGGATGTCGCGGCGCAAGAGCTCGGCGAGAATTTCGCGCAGCAAGTCGCCGACGCGATCGGATCGTTGAAACTCCATACTTAAAAAAGCAGGCCGCACGGTCCAGGACAACCACTGAAGTTGGCCGGACTCGGGCAAGCTAGCAATGAAAACATTCCACTTCGGTGCCGTTCAACTGGGCCAAACCGAGAGCTTCGACAAAATCAATCACCTTATTTAAAGTCGCTTCGACAATCGGCTGGCTCGTGCCGGCAAGGGCAAATCCCAAAATCGCGCTCTGCCAAAGGTCGTGATCACCGCACTCCGTGACCGACACGTTGAATTGGTTGGCGACCCGCGCCTGGACGCTCTTGAGAACGCCGCGCTTGCCCTTGAGCGAGTGGTTTTCGGGAATGATTAGCTTGAGCTTGAGAACGCCCACCACCATGGAGATAGAGCGATTCGAAATGCGGCTTCGACCCGCGTTTACACGCCGGGGCGCGGCCCTTCACGCCCTGTCGGAGCGGGTGTGATGCGCCGTATCACCGGGATGCGCTCGTACGACTCGAGAACGTCGCCTTGCTTGATGTCTTGAAATCCTTCCAGAGAGAGGCCGCACTCATAGCCCGCCGCGACTTCGCGCACATCGTCCTTGAAACGCTTGAGGCTCGCCAGTTTGCCTTCGTGAACTACGACCTGGTCGCGCAGCAGACGCACCATGTTGCCGCGCGCGACTTTGCCTTCGGTCACATAGCAACCGGCGATCGTGCCGATGCCGGCGATGTTGAAAATCTGACGAATCTCGACACGCGCTTGCGTTTGCTCGCGGTAGGTCGGCTCCAACATGCCTTCCATTGCGGCCCGAACATCGGCAACCGCTTCGTAAATGATCGTGTACAATCTTACGTCGACGCCCTCTTTCGCCGCCAACGCCGCGCCCTTCGACTCTGGCCTAACGTTAAAACCAATAACGATCGCATTGGAAGCCGCTGCCAACAGGATATCGCTCTCGGTAATGCCGCCGACCGAACCATGAATCACTCTGAGCTTGACTTCGTTCGTCGACATCCGGCTCAGCGCATCCGTCAAGGCCTCGACGGAACCCTGCACGTCGCCCTTGAGAACCACGCGAAGCTCCTTCACGTCGCCGGTCTTGATCTGATCGTAGAGCTCTTCCAAAGAAACCTTGCTCGATTTCACGAGCTCCGTTTCACGTTGTTTGCTGTGGCGGTACTCGGCCACCTGGCGCGCCTTCGCTTCGTCGGCCACGGCCACGAAAGAATCGCCCGCCAACGGCACGCCCTGAAGGCCGAGAATCTCGACGGGAAACGACGGCGGCGCCGATTCCACCTTGCGGCCGTGATCATCGATCAGCGCCCGCACCTTGCCGTAATAAACGCCGCAGACAAAAGCATCGCCACCGTGCAGCGTGCCCTCCTGGACCAAGACGGTTGCCACAGGACCGCGGCCGCGATCGAGCTTGGCCTCGACGATGGTGCCGCGCGCCAGCTTGTCCGGATTGGCTTTGAGCTCCAAGATGTCGGCTTGAAGCAGAAGCATTTCCAAAAGGTGCGGTATGCCTTCGTGTGTCTTCGCTGACACCGGAGCAAAAACGGTATCGCCGCCCCAGTCCTCGGCGGCCAAGCCGTATTCTGAGAGTCCGCGCTTTACTTTTTCTAAATTGGCGTCGGGCCGGTCCATCTTGTTTACCGCGACAATGATGGGCACCTCGGCAGCGCGCGCGTGGTTGATCGCCTCGACGGTTTGCGGCATGACGCCATCGTCCGCGGCCACCACCAAGACGACGATATCGGTTACCTTGGCGCCGCGAGCGCGCATGGCGGTAAAGGCTTCATGGCCCGGCGTATCGAGAAACGTTACGCTGCGGCCATCGACCTGGACGTGATACGCGCCAATGTGCTGGGTGATTCCGCCATGCTCCTGTGCGGTTACGTTCGTGCTGCGAATGGCGTCGAGCAAGGAGGTCTTGCCGTGGTCGACGTGGCCCATGATCGTCACTACCGGCGAGCGCGGCGACAGCGCAGTTTCCTGCTCTTCGACTTGATGCTCCAACTCCAAAGCGCTGTCGGCATCGAAGGCGACATTTTCCACCTGGTGATCGAACTCTGACGCGATCAAAGTCGCAGTATCCGCATCGAGCACTTGGTTGATGGTCGCCATCATACCCATGCCCATCAACTTTTTGATAACCTCGCCCGCCTTCACGCCCATTTCTCTGGACAGGTCTGCCACCGTGACCACTTCGGAAATCTTAATCACCCGCTTACTCGCCCGGGGAATCGTGATCTCGGTCTTGCGGACTTCTTTGCCGGGGAGCACGCGTTTTTTCTTGGGAATCCGGCCGCCGCGCAGTTCCTTTTCTCTCAACTCCAGCACATCCTGCTTCTTGACGACTCGCCGTTTGTGTCGCCCGGCCTTCGGCTTGTCTTCACCCGTGGTCTGTTCACCCTGCGGCTTTTCTCCTTCCGCAACGCGCGCAGCCGGCTGCGCAGCCGGCGCGCCCGGCGGTCGCCGCACTGGCGTCGGCGCCGGTTCAATTCGCATGGTTTGCTTCAAATCAATGCGGCCGAGGATACGTGCGCCACGCGGCGCTTCTTGCGGCGTCGGCGCGAGAGCGTGGATGGTTGCTTGCTCGGGTTCGGCTTGAAGTGGGACAGCCGGTGCGACTGGCTCAGCGGCTTCTTCTCTTTTTTCTTTCGGTGCTGGCTCAACTAACGACGGCGTCCCTGTCGGTGCGGCGGATTCTTCCGCCGCTTCGATTTCCGGTGATCTTTCAACTGGGATTTCCTCAACAGGTGCCGCCGGCGCAACCGGCTCGGTGCTTAAAGGAGGCTGTTCGATGGCTGGAGTTTTAGCCGCTTCAGCGGGCGCAACTACTGATTCGGACGGCGCAACCTCAGTGCGGTTGACGCGCCGGCGAATGACATTGGCGCGCACCCGCCGCTCAACTACTGTTTCATGCGCTTCCGCCGCGCCTAATCCTTCAACTTCACTTTTGACCATTCGGTCCGCAACGATTTTTTCCTCACCTACATGAATTTGCGGTTTTTCCTGAGCCGCCAAAGCAGCGCGCACCCGCACGACCTCGTCGTCTTCGAGCGCGCTCTGGGCTTTACGACCTCTCATTCCCAACCTGTCCAGCTGGGCGATGAGATCCTTCGTTTCAATTCCTAATTCTTTGGCTAACAGATGGACTCTCGTCTTACCCATCTCCTCTTTACTCCCAGTCTCGATCTTTAAGTAGCTCGATCAATTTTTCCTTCGCCGCCCGGTCAACTTCCGCATGGAACGCGCGATATTGGCCTTTGCGCTTCAAAAACGAATGCCAGCAGGTTGAGTTTCGGTGTAAGTAACCGCCGCGCCCATGAACTTGATCTAAGATCAATCGGCCCTGCTCCGTCAAACTCAGCCGGATCAGTTCGTCTTGATTATCTCGCTGGCCGCAGCCCAAGCAAGTCCGCTGCGGTCGGTGTCCCTTTCTAGACACGCCTATTCGGTTGGCGACTCCTGCTCCGGTGCCGTGGCCAAGGCACTCGCCGCGCTTGCTGCCGCTGCCGCGGCGGCTTCGGCTGCTGCTTCGGCTTCGCGCGCACGCTTCTCGGCGACATATTGCTTGGCCGAATTGTGCAAAGCCTCGGCCTTTTCTTTGCTGATGCCCTCGACGTCGAGAATCTCTTCGAGCGGGCTATCGGCGACATCTTCCGCCGATTTAAATCCCTCTTGGTAGAGCAGTTCCGAGGCGAAATCGCCAATGCCGGGTATTGCGCCAATGGATTGGCGCGCTCGCCGCGTCTCTTCCTCGGCCTCGGCTTCGCTGCGCACGTCGATGCGCCACGCCGTTAGGCGAGACGCCAACCTAACGTTCTGCCCCTTTTTACCGATCGCGAGCGAAAGCTGATCGTCAGGCACGATGACTTCCATCGTATGATCTTCGTCGTCGATAAGAATTTTCGAAACCTTGGCCGGCGCCAAGGCCCGGCAAACAAACTCCGCCTGATCCGGTAGCCAGTGCACGATATCGATTTTCTCGCCGCGTAATTCCTGCACGACCGCTTGCACCCGGGTGCCTTTCATACCGACACAAGCGCCCACGGGATCCACGTCGGGATCATGGGAAACCACCGCGATCTTGGCGCGCCCGCCCGGTTCGCGCGCGGCGCCCTTGACTTCGACGATGCCTTCGTAAATCTCCGGCACTTCCTGAGCGAAGAGTTGAATGAGCATGCCTGGATGCGTGCGCGATAGAACGATTTGCGGCCCGCGGCTGGTAATCTCGACGCTCACGATGTAGGCGCGGATCCGATCGCCTTGACGATAGCGTTCCCGCGGCACCTGCTCTTTTTCCGGTAAAATGGCATCCGTACGGCCGAGATTGACGATGATGTTGCGCTTTTCGAAGCGCTGCACGATGCCGTTGACGAGCTGTCCTTCCCGCCCTTTGAATTCGTTGTAGTTGATCTCGCGCTCCGCATCGCGCAACCTTTGCACAATATTTTGTTTGGCGGCCTGCGCGGCGATTCGTCCAAAGAGGCTCGAATCGAGCTTGCACAGCAGCTCGTCGCCGATCTCAGCATCGGGATCGAGGTTATCTTTCGCGTCCGACAACGTAATTTCGGTGGCCTCGTCCTGAATGTCTTGTACGACGGTTTTGGCTTCGAAGAGCTCTACTTCACCGATCTCAGGATTGAATTGAGCTTCGATCTTGCGCAGATGGCCGAACTTTTTCTTCGCCGCCGAAACCATGGCGTTTTCCAAAGCGTTGATGAGAATCGCCTTGTCAATGCCCTTTTCCTTGCTGACCTGTTCGATGACCCTATTTAGATCCTGCTGCATATTCGGCACTCCAGTCGTGCTCGTAATTCGACTTTTCAATCAGCGCGAACGGAACTTCGCAGCGCGCGCCATCCTGACTCAAGGTAATCTTATCGGCGGAAACTTCCAAGAGCGGGCCGAGAAAGGATCTTCGCCCGTGGATCATCTCCCGAGTGCGCACTCGAACCTTCTTGCCGATAAAAGGAACAAAATGTTCGGGCCGCTTGAGCGGCCGATTAATTCCCGGCGAGGAAACCTCCAGCGTATAAACACCGTCAACGACGTCGTGAACATCCAAAAGTGCGCTCAGCTCCCGGCTTACTTGGCTTAGCTCGTCCATATTGGGTCCGCCCGCTTTATCGAGGTACAAACGCAGCACCCGGCCTGCGCGGGTGCCCTCGCGCCTGAGCTCGATATCAATAATCTCCATTCCCTGCGTTTCCGCCAATGGCGCGGCAAGTTCCCAAACGCGGGAGATGGTCGCATCCATACCTGCGGCCCCAGAAACAAAAAAAGCGGGCAAAGCCCACTTCAAGTACTAACTCCTAAAGTGTAAGAAAATTAATACCATGGCCAACCTTGCCAATGCAAGGCCCGAACGCCTCGTGTGATTGCGTCACCGCCGGTATTTGCTATGATTCGTCGTAAAAATTCATGAAGCCTTTGCTCGCGTCAAAACGGCGCTCTGCTCGACAGATATCCTGGGAACAGATACTCGCCAATCTGGATGACGGGGTCATCGCTCTCGACGTCGAGCAAAAAGTTATTTTCTTTAACGAAGCCTCGGAAGTGCTCACCGACATCTCTTCGGGAGCGGCGGTCGGTCAAGCGTTGGAGCAAATCTTCAAACGCGAGCCGTGGCTGATCGAGCTCGTCAAGACCACGTATCCGCCGCGGCAAAAGCGGGCGCGTGGCGAAGGCGATTTCATCAACCGCTGGGGCCGCAAGACACCGGTCGGCATCACGGTTTCACCGCTCCAAGATCGGCATGGCCGTTTTGTCGGCACGATACTGCTCTTGCGCGATATCAAGCGACGCAAGGAACTCGAAGAAGATCTCAAACGCGCCGATCTCCTGGCCTTGATGGGTACTTTGGCAGCAGGCTTGGCCCATGAAATTCGCAATCCACTCGGTGGCATCAAGGGAGCGGCGCAATTTTTACGCCGTTCCGCCGACGGCAACTCTTCGCTGCGCGATTTTACCGGCATCATGATCCGCGAGGTGGACCGAGTGAATCAACTGATCGAGCAATTGCTCGATCTCTCGCGGCCCGCGCAGTTGACGCTGGGCCCGGTCAATATCCATGAAATTTTGGAAGACGTATTGCTGCTCGAGAGCCAAGCCGTTGGCGCTGGCGAGATCCATATGAAAAAATGGTTTGATCCGAGCCTGCCGCCGATCCGCGGCGATCGCGCTCAACTCACCCAAGTTTTTCTCAACCTGGTGAAAAATGCCTTTCAGGCGATGGCCGGCGGCGGCGCCCTCACAGTGACGACGCGACTGGAAACCGATTATCATGTCCGGGAACACGGCACGGCGCCCAATCGCTTCATCTGGGTCGACGTCGCCGACGAAGGGTGCGGCATTCGCGAAGAAGATCTAGCGCATATCTTCTCGCCGTTCTTCACGACCAAAAATAACGGCACTGGACTGGGTTTGGCCACTTGCTATCGCATCATCAAAGAACATGGCGGCACGATCCGGGTCGAAAGCATCGAAGGAAGGGGCAGCATCTTTAGGGTCTCGCTGGTGGTGGCTGACTAACATGGACCAAGGAAAAATTCTCATTACCGAAGACGAAGAATCACTCAGGTTCGTATTGCAGAAGGCCCTCGAAACCGAGGGCTATTGGGTGCAAACCGCGGCCAACGGCGCGAGCGCGCGGCGGCTCTTGACGGATAGCCATTTCGACATTTCGCTGATGGACATCAAACTTCCGGACGTCGACGGCCTGGATCTCTTGAAAGAGATCAAAGAGAACGGCACCGACACGGCGATGATTTTAATGACGGCACAGAACACAATGCGCAACGCGATCGGCGCGATGAAGAACGGCGCCTTCGACTACATCACCAAACCTTTTGACCTCGATGAGGTGCTGGTGCTGGTCAAGCGAGCGATGGACAGCCGCAAGCTCAGCCGTGATTTTCGCGAGCTCAAAGAGGAAGTGAAGAAACGCTTCGAGCCCGGCGTCAATATCATCGGCACCAGCCCGAGCATGCAAGTTGTCTACAAAACGATCGGTCAGGTCGTCGATACCCTCGCGACGATCTTGATTTTGGGCGAGAGCGGCACCGGCAAGGAACTCGTTGCCAAAACGATCCACTATAACTCGCCGCGCTGGAACCAACCTTTCGTGGCAATCAACTGCGCCGCGATTCCTCGCGACTTGCTCGAAAGCGAACTGTTCGGCCATGAAAAAGGCGCATTCACCGGCGCCCTCGATCGCCGCCTCGGGACGTTCGAACTGGCCGAAGGCGGCACGCTGTTCCTGGACGAAGTCGGCGATATTCCGTTGGAGCTACAAACCAAATTATTGCGGGTCTTGCAGGATCACGAATACAGCCGGGTCGGCGGCCGGGACGTCTTGAAAGCCGACGTGCGGATTCTGGCCGCCACCAATCAAGACCTGGACAAGACGGTCAAAGAAAAACGCTTTCGCGAGGATCTCTATTTCCGGCTCAAAGTCATCCCGATTTATTTGCCGCCGCTACGTGAGCGGCGCGGCGACATCGCGCTTTTGATCGGCTATTTCATCGACAAGATCAACCGCGAGATGGCCATTCAAATCTCCGGGGTTTCGCCGGAGGGGCAAAAGCTCCTCGAAAGCCATACTTGGCCCGGCAATGTGCGCGAGCTGGAAAATACTTTGATCCGCGCCGCCGTGCTGTCCTCGGGTCCGATCTTGTTCCCGAAGGATTTCACGCTGCAAAACAAACCCGCGACCACGACCCTGGAAGTCGATCAGCTTTCGCTGGAAGAGATCATTCGCCACAAGCTCGAAGACTATTTTCGCCGGACCGAAGGCGTCGACGTGGACAATCTCTACTCGCTCGTCATCGAACGGGTCGAACGGCCGCTGATCGATCTCACGCTCAAGAAAACCAACGGCAATCAAATTCGCGCCGCGCAGATTCTTGGCATCAATCGCAACACGCTGCGAAAAAAAATCACCGATCTGCGCATCGAGCTCAAAAAAGAACCCTCTTAAAAATTTCATGTCCTCGCTCGTTTTGCCGCCGCTCTACGCCATTCTAGATCCGGAACAGACCCAAGGCCGAGCTGCGGAGGACACGCTGCGCCAGCTGCTCGCCGGCGGCGCCGCCATTGTCCAACTGCGCGTAAAAACCATGGCGCCAAGGAATTTTTTGGAGCTGGCTCGGTTTGCGCGCGCTGAAACGCACGCCTATGGATGCAAGTTAATCATCAATGATCGCGTCGATGTCGCCCTCGCCTGTGACGCCGACGGTGTCCACCTCGGACAAGACGATCTCCCCCTCGCCGCCGGCAGAAAGCTTGTCGGACAAAAGATCGTCGGAGTTTCCACGCACGACATCGAACAAGCCCGAGACGCCGAGCGAAAAGGCGCCGATTACATCGGCTTCGGTCCGATGTTCGGCACGACGACGAAAAATACCGGGTACGCCGCTCGCGGCGTGGAAATGCTCGGCAAAATTCGCGCTGCGGTGAAGCTGCCCATCGTCGCCATCGGCGGAATCAACGAGCAGAACGTAACACAAGTATGGCAGGCCGGCGCCGACTCCGCAGCGATCATTAGCGATATTTTGGGTGCGGCTGACGTCGTCGCCAAAACCCAACGAATTCTCGCCGCTCGCACACGCGATTGAGCAAATCCTTTATTCGAAAAGCACGTGACAAGTCATTTTAAATCAACGCCTGACGACCGTTACTTCGAAGACTACGTGCCCGGCGCCGTTCACGAATTCGGTACCATCGCGGTCGACGAAAAAGAAGTAATCGAATTCGGCAAGCGCTATGTGCCGCTCTCTTATCACGTCGATAAAGAAGCCGCGAAAAATAGTATTTACGGCGGCGTGATCGCCAGCGGCTGGCATACCGCGGCGTTGATGATGCGTATCTACACCGAAATCTATCTGTCGCAAGTTGCGAATCTCGGCTCGCCCGGCGGCGACGAGCTGCGCTGGAACAAGCCGGTTTTTCCCGGCGATGAATTGTCGGTGCGCGCGACGGTTTTGGAAGCGCGTCGCTCCGAATCCCGCCCCGACCGCGGCATCGTCCGCACCTTTATCGAAGTTCTCAACCAGAAGCGCGAAGTGGTAATGAGTCTGAAGATGGTGAATTTTGTAAGATGCCGGGAGCCTAAGGCTTAGCTGCAAATTGCGGATTCAGTAGTTGGCAGGGGATGTTGCTTTGTCATGGCTTCAAATTTAATTTGCACGCGAACGGCAATAGCTTGGCCGCTGTCTGCTAGCCCCTCTGCGTTTTTTCTTTTGCAAGAGAATGCCGCCTCGAGGAAAATTATTGCGAAAGCAAGCCGTCTTGCCGATCGGTCGCCCGACTTCGGCCGCATTCGCTGTCCCCTATGCAACTGGCGACCGAAACCATTGCATCACTGGTTTTGCGGCCCCTGTGATTATTCGGAATTTTTCGCTGACGGCTGCGGCACGAGCTGGAACACTTTCAGCACCGGTGGGCGCTGCCCCACCTGCGGCCATCAGTGGCGTTGGACCGCGTGCTTGAGCTGCGCAGGCTGGTCGCTGCACAAAGACTGGTATGAAGGTGAATCGAATAAACGACAATAAACCCAAGCTCGCGATTTCAGAATTCTTCACGCACTCGTAGATAACTCGCAAACCGCGGCAAACCGGTCTTGCTGAAGCCGCGATAAGTATATGTGATCGTCGTGCCCACCGACGGCGGATGCTGGCGCGCGGCGTCGGTGAAACCGGTGCCGATCATAAATTTTTTTCCATCGGGCATTTGCACGCGCAAGGCGCCGAGCATCCCCTGATATTTGCCCTTGCCAGGAAGGTGCTCGATCACCACCGCCTCGGTGTCTTGCAACGGCTTGACCTTGAGTAGCACATCGCTCCGCCCGGTAACGTAAGCGGCGTCAGCCAAATGCAGCATCAGCCCTTCGCCGCCACCACGCACCACTTCATCGAGCTTGCGTTTGAGCACGGCGCGGTCAGCCACGCGAAACTGTTCCACCGCGATCAACTGCGCCCACTGCGTTTTATCCACGACCTCACGGATTCGCTGCGCACGCTGCGCAAAAGTGCCGGGAGCTTCGGGCAATTCGAAAATCAGATATTTGATCTGGCGCCATTCGGCGTCTTGTGGCTCGGTCTTGCGGACGATACCCGACAGCGCATCAAACCGTCCGCGCGCCAACCAAAGCTCGCCGTCCAAGGCCTGCGCAGGCAGTTTGCCAACAAACCACGCGGGCGCATGGACACTCCGCCCGCTGCGAAAACGCAGTGACTTGGCATCCCAAATGGCGCGCACGCCGTCGAATTTTTCGCTGATCAAATAATTGCCAGGATCAATCTCTGGCCGAAGTTCGTTGGCCAAGAGCACTGGTGGCGGCTTAGAATTGACCTCTCCGCCATGGGCGATACCCCACAGACTAGAGAGCAAGCCCAACATCCAGATCAGGACTACGAGCTGTCTGAATTTAAGTGTCAATGTCCCTCCGGCTAGTCTGGCTAGCAGAAAGACCCTTGGGCTACAAGGTGGAATTCACCGGCTGTGAACTGTTTTTGGGAGCAATCGGCGACGCGCCGGTTCATCTAAGCTTCGTCCGCTTCGTCGAAACTCATATCCCGTTCCGTGTAGTTCTCGAAGCGCGTGTACTCGCCGAGGAAAGTGAGGGTAATCGTTCCGGTGGGACCGTTACGCTGTTTCTCGACGATGACTTCCGCCTTTCCCTTCACATCCTCGTTGGTTTTGTCATAGAGCTCTTCTCGGTAAATGAACATGATCACGTCTGCATCTTGTTCAATGGCGCCGGATTCACGCAGGTCCGACATCTGCGGCTTTCTCCCGGTCCGATCTTCGACCTTGCGGTTGAGCTGCGATAACGCGATCACGGGAACGTTCAATTCTTTGGCGAGCGCCTTTAGGGATCGTGAGATTTCGGAGATTTCCTGCTCGCGGTTGTTCGCGTTGCCCATGCCGCGCATGAGCTGCAGATAATCGACGACGATCAAGCCGACTTTCTTGGACCTGTCGCGCAGCAGACGACGCGCCTTGGCGCGCAATTCCAGAACGGAAATTGCCGGCGTATCGTCGATATAAATCGGCGCCTCGTGGAGTCGACCCGCGGCTTTCGCGAGCTGCGGAAAGTCGCGCTCGCCCAGATAGCCCGAGCGCACCTTCGAGCTGTTGACCCGTGCTTCCGAGCAGAGCATGCGCAAGACCAATTGTTCCTTGGCCATTTCCAGTGAAAAAATAGCGGCGCCGACACCGGTGTAGGCGGCGTTGGCCGCGATATTGAGAGCGAATGCGGTTTTGCCCATGCCGGGACGGCCGGCGACGATGATCAGCTCCGAGGGCTGAAGTCCGGCGGTGATCTTATCGAGATCCTGGTAGCCGGTGGGCACGCCCGTGACCATCTCTTTACGCTGATAAAGCTTGTCGATGGTTTTGAGCGTGTCAGTAATCATGTCCCCGACAGCCACGAAAGAGGCTTTAATCTTTTTCTCGGAGATATCGAAGATGACTTTTTCCGCGCTGTCGAGAAATTCTTCGACGTTCCCCTGCTCTTCGTAACCGCGCGTGGCTATTTCCGTCGCGGTGGTGATCAGACTGCGAAGGATCGCCTTCTCTCGCACGATACGGGCGTAGTAAGAAATATTCGCGGCCGTCGGCACGAAATCAGCCAGCGCCGCTAGATAAGCGCTGCCGCCGACCGCTTCCAATTCGTTTTTGCTTTTTAGGAACTCACTTAGCGTGATGAGGTCGACCGGTTCGCTGCGGTCGGTAATCTCGATCATCGCGCGAAAGATCTTTCGGTGCGATTCGCGGTAAAAATCCTCCGGGCGTAAAAGCTCCAAAACCTGATTGACCGCTTCGTTCTCCAGCAAGATCCCGCCCAGCACCGAAGATTCGGCTTCGAGATTCTGCGGCGGCACCTTGCGCAGGTTATCTTCCAACGCGGCCATGGCTTGGACAACTTTTTAAATCGAAGACGAATGAATCGAGCATGATCACTTCAGTCGGATTGTGAATGTGAAAATGTAACCGATCGCGATCAAAATGCAAGAAATTTTTTCTTTAATAGAGAAAAAACTTTTGCCAACGGCAAAGAAAAATATTTTCATCGGCCCGATCATCATCGGTGATCCTCTTCCGCACGCGGCGCTTCCACAAGCGGAGCAACAGCTTTTGCACAGCTTATGCACATGGACGCAGCGCGCGATCGTTCGCGCCAACGGTCCACGCTGCCTTCGAGACGAGGGAAACTCAGGATTGCGCATAGCTCGCCGTGATCGTCGTATGAATGCCGCCGCGGATATTGAAATCGCCGACGACGGTCATCTTGCGCGGTTGGCAGGCTTGAACGAGATCGTCGAGAATCTTGTTGATCACGGCTTCGTGGAAAGCGCCTTCGTCGCGATAGGACCACAAATAGAGCTTCAACGATTTAAGCTCGACACAGAGTTGATCGGGAACGTAATGGATTCGGATCGTGGCAAAATCCGGCTGTCCCGTGCGCGGACAAACACAGGTGAACTCGGGACATTCCATTTCTATGTCATAGTCGCGTTCCGGGCGCGGGTTGCCAAAGGTCTCGAACTGTTTACTCGGTCGGGTTGCCACCAACGCATCCTAGCGCGCCGCAAAACCATTTCCAAACCCGCGCGTTAACTTGACTTGCCAGGTGGGCGATGATAACCGCTAAAAAAATAGGACGTGATTTTTGGGAGGATCCTCAACGTGAGCAACCTAAGAGAACCCCGGGCGGGTGAAAAACTCAGCGAACAGGAAGCCAAGGCTTACGTCGATTATCTCTATTCGACGCTTTACAAATACGCGCACGAGAAGGTTTACAAAGGCGCGTTCATGACCCAACTGCGCGAAGGCAAGCTGCCGCTGCCGGTGATGCGCCAGTTTTTTAAGAATTGGGGCCATTTCTCCTTAGAAGTAAACGCGCTTAACGCGGTCTCCTATTACACGCACCTGCCATTTTTCGTTCGGAACTTCGATCTCTTGGGGCCGTTCTGCGCGAAGATCGCCGACGAATTGATCTCGCCGAGAGCGCCGGGTCATGTTTTGGTGTTGCTTCAGACCGCTGAAAGGATGGGCCTCAACAAAAAAGAAATGTTGGAGGATCCGTATCTGCCCGCGGCCCGCGCGATCAATGATTTTTGCCACAAGATTTTTATTGACGGTTCGATCGTGGAGTTGTGGGGACTCCATGTATTCGAAGAGTCGCTCTCGATGTGGTCAGGACAATGGTATACCGCGCTAACTACCCATTACGGTTTTTCCAGGCAGGATGCGGTCTACTTTTCTACGCACGAAGAAGCGGACATGGACACGCACAAGCTCGGTGAAGATGGCGAAGAGGCGATGGGCCACGGCGCTTTTAACCGCACGGTGCTCACGCGCGCGCTGCAGGAATGCGTGGAATTTCGCGCCGGCTATTCGATGGAATACTGCGCTCTGACGATGGTCGATCTGCACTTGCAGATGAAGCAGGCCGCGCTCGATAATCCGTACCATCCTTGACCAAAACATCCGACAACCTCGGCCCTCACAGACCCGATGCGCTCTGGCGCTGTCGAGCCGTATCCCGCCTTCACGTTTATTCACTTTAAACGATGGCTTGCAGACCGCTTTCAGGTAGGGCACGATTGCCATCGAACGTAATCAACCACAAGTCCTTAATAAAATAAGGCAACGCTAGGATTGAACCGACACCCTGCCTGGAACACTAGATGACTGATAGCGAACTCGATCCGCTGCGCTCCATCCTCGCCGAGTTGGCGCCGCAAGGCCGCGCCGCGCTTTTGCCGGCCTTGCACGCCGCACAGCAATCTCACGGTTGGATTCCCGAAGCCGTCGCGACCGAGGTGGGCCGCGCCTTGGGCGTGCCCCTCGCCGATGTGCATGGCGTCATTGATTTCTATGAGATGCTCTCGCGTCAGCCGACGGGCCGAACCGTGGTGCGTGTGTGCAACGCGCCCGTTTGCGCTCTGGCGGGTAGCGATGAATTGGCGACCGCTCTGTGCCGGCATCTGAAAGTTGCGCCGGGCGAAGTCAGCTCGGACGGCGAGTTCACCGTCGAGCATGCTCCCTGTTTGGGCTTGTGCGATCACGCGCCGGCGCTCCTGGTCGACGAAACCGCTCTGGGACAAGGCGATCCCCGCCAAGCAGCGGAAATCTGCGCGCGCCGCGCCGATAAGCCGATCAGCTTCGTCGGCGGCGACATTCGCATCCTCACCGGCAACTGCGGTCAAGGTCATCCCACCTCCTTTGCCAATTACCGCGTTGGAGGTGGTTACGCTGGACTGAAAAAAGCCTTGACGATGACATCGCAAGATGTGGTCGCGGAGCTGAAGACTGCGGGGTTGGTCGGCCGCGGCGGCGCGGCATTTCCCACCGGCATCAAGTGGGAGGGAGCGGCCAAGGCGGCGGGCCAACCCAAGTACATCGTGTGCAACGCCGACGAATCCGAGCCCGGCACCTTCAAAGATCGCATACTGATGGAGGAAGACCCGCACCGCACCATCGAAGGGATGATTATCGCGGCCCATGCCGTGGGCGCGAGCCAGGGTTACATCTACGTGCGAGGAGAATATCCCTACGCCTTCAAGGTCATAAGCGAGGCGGTGGCCGAGGCGCGTCAGGCCGGCGCCATCGGCGGAAATATTTTCGGTTCCGGATTGGATTTCGATATTGAAATGCGGCTGGGCGCCGGCGCCTACATTTGCGGCGAGGAAACCGCGCTGCTGGAATCCATCGAAGGCAAGCGCGGCTTCCCGCGCATCAAGCCTCCCTTCCCCACCACGCACGGATTATTCGGCAAGCCCACCGTGATCAACAACGTGGAGACCTTCTGCAACGTCCCGCTAATCATCGAACGCAGCGCCGCAGAGTATCGAAAAATCGGCACGGAACGCTCGCCCGGTCCGAAGCTATTCTGCGTGTCAGGCCAGATCCAGAGGCCCGGTCTTTATGAGGTGCCCTTCGGTGTCAGCTTGCGCCATCTGCTGTTCGATCTCGCCGGCGGACTGAAACAGGGGCGCAAGTTTCAAGCGGTGCTCATGGGCGGCGCTGCGGGCGCATTCGCCGCCGAGAAAGACCTGGATGTAATTCTGTCCTTTGAGAACCTCAGCGCCGCGGGGTTGCCGCTTGGCTCCGGCTCAGTCATGGTCTTCGACGATAGCGCGAACATGCGCGACGTGCTGAAGCGGTTGGCGCATTTCTTCACAGACGAAAGCTGCGGCAAATGCTATCCCTGCCAACTCGGCGCGCGACGTCAGTATGAAATTCTCGACCGGGCCGCGGCCGGGCGTTCCATTGCCGGCGACCGCGAACGCTTAGCCGACGTAGGCGGCACGATGATCGACGCCTCCCTGTGCGGCCTCGGCCAGACGGCGGCCACGGCGGTCCTGAGCGCGATCAAGCTATGGCCGGAGATGTTTGATGCAACAAAATAGGATTCACCACGAAGGCACGAAGAACACGAAGGTTTTGAATAACGAAAACTCCGAACTTCGTGCTCTTCGTGTCCTACGTGGTGAAATAATCC
>JBEVIO010000535.1:0-5007 GCA_040510635.1 Binatia bacterium
AAAGCCCAGCGCCCGGAACTGTGGAATCTTTACAATACCCGCATCAACTCCGGCGAAACCATTCGGGTATTTCCGCTCTCCAATTGGACCGAAGCCGACGTTTGGCAGTACATTCGCCAGGAGAACATTCCGATCGTGCCGTTGTACTTCGCCGCCGAGCGTCCAGTGGTCAAGCGCTTCGGCCAGTGGATTCTGGTCGATGATCATAGACTTCCGCTCGAACCTGGCGAAACTCCGGAAATGCGCAAGGTGCGGTTTCGCACGCTCGGTTGCTACCCGCTGACCGCCGGCATCGAGAGCAACGCGACGACGCTTGACGAGATTGTCGCTGAAACCTTGGGAGCGACAACTTCGGAGCGCCAGGGACGCATCATCGATCACGATGGCGCCGGTTCGATGGAACGCAAAAAGCAGGAAGGCTATTTTTAATGGATACTCTGCGTTTTATCACCTGCGGCAGCGTGGACGACGGCAAATCGACGTTGATCGGCCGCCTGCTCTACGAGACGAAGTTAATCTTCGAAGATCAACTCGAGGCGCTAAAGGCGGATTCGAAAAAATTCGGCACTCAGGGCGAGCGTCTCGATTTTGCTTTGCTCGTCGACGGCTTGCAGGCCGAGCGCGAGCAGAAGATCACGATCGATGTCGCTTATCGTTTTTTCGCGACGCCAAAACGGCGCTTTATCGTGGCGGATACGCCGGGCCACGAGCAATACACTCGCAACATGGCGACCGGCGCGTCGACCGCGCACGCGGCGGTGCTGTTGATCGACGCCCGCAAGGGAGTGCTCACCCAGACAAAACGGCACAGCCGGATTGTCTCGATGTTCGGCATCCGTCATGTCGCTTTAGCCGTGAACAAGATGGATCTCGTCCAATGGTCGCGACCAGTCTTTGACGAGATCGAGCTTGCCTATCGTCGCTTTGCCGAGGATTTGAGTTTCGAAACGATAACGGCAGTTCCGTTGTCGGCGCTCGACGGTCACAACGTCGTTGAGGCGGGAAACGCCGCGATGCCGTGGTACCGCGGGCCGAGCCTGTTGCAGTGGCTCGAGACCGTCGAGCCGCAAAAGCGTGAAGCGCAGCAGCCGTTCTCGATGCCGGTGCAGTGGGTCAACCGGCCGAACCTGGACTTTCGCGGATTTTCCGGACGCATCGGCAGTGGCTCGATCAAATCCGGAGACAGCGTGCGCGTCAGTCCATCCGGCGTTTCCAGCCGCGTCAAGGAAATCGCCGTTTGGGGCGGCGCCCAAGCCGAAGCCGTCGCGGGCGATTCCGTCACGCTGATTTTAGCGGACGAGGTTGACGCCAGCCGCGGTGATGTCATTGCCGCCGCATCCCATCCGGTCGAAGCCGCTGACCAATTCGAGGCGGATCTGCTCTGGATGAGCGAGCATGTCATGCTGCCCGGGCGTCCCTACGCAGCGCTGATTCACAGCAAGGCTGCGAGCGTCAGCATCACCCACATCAAATATCACCTCGACATTAACACGGGCGCCCATTTGGCAGCCAAGACGCTGAGCTTGAATGAAATCGCAACGGTCAATCTCAGCTTCGATCGTGCCATCCCGTTTGCTCCCTACGCCGAGAATAAGCGGTTGGGTGCTTTCATCGTTATCGATAAGTTGACCCATGAGACCGTCGGCGCCGGCATGATCCGGTTTGCGCTGCGCCGAGCGGTGAATGTTCATTGGCAGGCGCTCGAGGTTAGCAAAACTGCCCGCGCCGAGATGAAGCACCAGCGCGCACGCTGCCTTTGGTTCACCGGGCTTTCCGGTTCAGGAAAGTCAACGATCGCCAACCTGTTGGAAAAACGTTTGCACGCCGACGGCAAGCACACCTATATTCTCGACGGCGACAATGTGCGCCACGGGCTCAACCGGGACTTGGGCTTCACCGAAGAGGACCGCGTAGAAAACATTCGGCGAGTTGGCGAGGTCGCCAAGCTGCTCGTCGATGCCGGGCTGATCGTGATTGTCGCTTTCATTTCGCCTTATCGGGCGGAGCGCCAGTTGGCGCGCGATCTGTTCGATACGGACGAGTTCGTCGAAGTTTTTGTCGATACGCCTCTGGAAGAATGTGAGCGCCGCGATGTGAAAGGCCTGTACGCCAAAGCCCGGCGCGGCGACCTGAAAAATTTTACCGGCATCGACAGCGACTACGAAGCGCCAATGGCGCCGGAAATTCACCTGAAGACACTAGGGACCAGACCGGAGTCCTGTGTGGATGAGATCGTCCACCTGTTGAGGTCGTGGCGCCAAGCCGATTGAACAAATCACAGTTGGCGTGAACCGATAATCCTTCGGAGCGCGCAAAGCAAAGAAATCCAAACTTGACTGCCGGAGCGTTTGGAAATATGTGTCAGACAGCTCGCCGCCCGTGTGATTTAAATGCAAAAATGCGCGCCGCAACTTATCTATGGAATGCTTGTAGCGCTGATCATTTTTCCGCCGTTGCCACTGCACGGCGCGCAACCGAAGAAACTCCGTCTCGCCTTTAGCGCCTTTGCCTACGCGAACCCGCCGTTCTGGATCGCCCAGGAACTCAAGCTGTTCGAGAAGTACGGCTATGATTCGGAGCTGATTTACGTCGGCGGTTCGCGACCGATCCAGGCGATGCTCGGCGGGTCCATCGATGTTTCTCAAGTCGGCGGCGCCGCGGCGGTGGGCGCTGCGGCGAACGGCGCCGAGATCGCCATCCTCGGTACGGTATTTACTCGATTGACTTTCGCCATTCACGCGAGCCCGCAGATCAAGCAGATCAGCGACCTCAAGGGCAAGACTATCGCGGCCGGCGCCGCGGGCGGTAATAGTTACTTCGCGGCGCTGGCGTTTCTCAGACATTTCGGCTGGCTGGCCAACCGCGACGTAGGCGTATTGTCCGCCGGCGGATCGCCGGAAGTGCTCGCCGGGCTATTGCAGGGAAAATTTCAATCCGGCGTTTTGACGCCGCCGACATCGCACGCGGCGGCGAAAGCCGGCCATCGTGAAATTTTCGATCTTGCCGGTCTCGACTTTCCTTTTCCGGTGATTTCGATCGTCAGCACGCGTAAATTCATCGAAGCCTACCCCGATACCGTTCTCAATATTCTGCGCGCGACAAGCGAGGCGATTTATCTCTACAAAACCCGGCCGGATCTAACTTTACCGGTCGTGGCGAAGTACATGCGCGTGCCCAAGGACGACCCGGCGCTGGCGCAGTCGCAGGAAGGGTTGGGCAAATTTTTAAATCAGTATCTCACCCCATCGCCCGAAGGAATCAAATTCGTGCTCGAATTTCTCGCCGACAAGCAACCTTCGCTCAAGGCAAAAAATCCCAACGACTTCATCGATGACAGATTCGTTCGGAAACTCGAGGAAGAAGGCTTCTTCAAAAAATTCTCTACTAAGTAGGTGTCTACTATGCGAGTTGCCGATGCCGTCGTGAATATTCTCAAGACCGAGGAAGTAAAGTTCGTCGCCACGCTACCGGGAGACGACATTCTGCCGATCTTCGACGCGCTGCACCAAAACGGGGGGATGCCGCTGATCCTGACGCGCCATGAGCAGGCGACCGTTTATATCGCCGACGGTTATGCGCGAAGCACGGGCGAAGTCGGCGTCGCGATGGTGACCAAAGGGCCGGGCCGCTGCAATGCTTTTACGGCCATCGTGAATGCATTCACGGATTGCGTGCCGCTGGTCGTAATCTTCGGCCATAGCTCGCGCAAGCAACTGGCCAAGGGAATGCTCCAGGAAGTTCCTTACCTCGATACGTTTCAAACCATGGCGAAGTGGACGTTCAGCGTACCGTCGGCGGAAAGAATTCCGGAGGTCTTTCGCCGCGCCTTCACCGTTGCAAGATCCGGGCGGCCGGGGCCGGTAATCATCGAAGTGCCGCAAGATATCAGCATGGCGCAAGCGGAGTTGCCGCCCTATCAGAAAACGCGGCGGGTGCGTTACGGACCCGATCCTGATGACCTCGACAAGCTGATCGAATTGCTGCAGCAGGCGAAGCAGCCGTTGATTTACGTCGGGCGCGGCGCGCTCTGGTCTCGGGCGACCGAGGATCTCGTCAAGCTGGCGGAAACCTACGCGCTGCCGGTGATGGCGACGCTGCCGGCAAAAGGCGCGATGCCGGAAGATCATCCGCTCTGTCTCGGTCTCGGTGGTTATCCGCGCGCGGTCTACAGCACCGGACAGTCGCGCAAATTTGCCGAGGAAGCCGATCTCGTGATCGCGCTCGGCTGTGCCTTTCGCCAGCACGCGACTTCCAGCTGGTTGCCCAAACCGGCGCACGCAAAGCTCGTCCAAATAGATATCGATCCGGCCGAGCTGCACAAGAACTATCCGGCCGATCTCGTTATTCTTTCCGACATTCAACTTTTTTTGCGCGCGCTGCTCCAGCGCGGAGCAGAAAAGCTCGGCGGATACCGGAAGGGCATGGCGCCGGATGTCGCCGCGGAGATCAAAGAGCTCAAAGGAAAATGGCTGGAGTCGTGGAGTCCGCGCCTGACGTCCGATGAAATCCCGATGAATCCCTATCGCGCCTGTTGGGACATTACGCACCAGCTCGACAGCAAGAACACGATTCTGTTGCACGATGCTGGAGTAACGCGCGCTTATGTCTCGCATCACTATGAAGCATTGAACCCACTCGGCTTCATCGGCTTCGGCGGCACCAGCGCGATGGGCTGGTCGACGCCGGCGGCGTTGGGCGCGAAGCTAGGTAATCCCGACAAGACCGTAGTGAATTTTACCGGCGACGGTTCTTTCGGTATGACCGGGATGGAGATCGAGACGGCGGCGCGCAACGACATCCGCACACTCACGGTAATTTTAAACAACGAAAGTCTCGGTGCGAGCCGCGAAACGCTGCACGAGCGCTTCAAAGGACACGAGATCGGCATCTCGCTGCGCGGCGATTACGCCGGAGTCGCGCGGGCGCTCGGCGCCTTCGGCGAGCGCGTTTCGAAACCAGCGGAACTGAAACCGGCGTTAGCTCGCGCCTTAGCCTACAAGGGGCCAT
>JBEVIO010000536.1:0-3822 GCA_040510635.1 Binatia bacterium
ATCATGTCGGTCTGGGAATCATAGGCCCAAATAACTTGCGGCACGCCGAAACCACGGAACGCGCCTGCGGGCACTTTATTCGTGTACACGCAGTAGGAATCGATCCACACGTTGGGAATGCGGTACGGCCCTGCCGACGTGTAGCCGGATTTGTGGCCGATGCGCGGGCCGATTTCCGCGTAGGCGCCGGTGTCCCAGTAAACTTCGCACTTGCGCGCGGTGATCGCGCCGTTTTTGATTGCGGTTTTAATTTTCGTAACCACCTTGTGTTTCGTGATCGTCAGGAACTCTTCTTCACGCGTGAGCGCGTAGCGCACGGGTTTCTTCGTTATCAGCGCCAGCACGGTGCAAAGCGGCTCCAGCTTGGCGTAAAGCTTGGCGCCGTAGCCACCGCCGATATACGGCACGCGCACGCGAATCCGGTTCATCGGAATACCGAAAGTCGCGGAAATTTCCGTTCTCACGTAAGACGGCGACTGGCTGGCAGTCCAGATGTTCAAGCGCTCGTGCTCATCGACATACGCCAACGTCACGTGCGGTTCCATCGGCACATGCTGCGCCGGCGGCGAGCTGAATGTATCTTCGAATACTCGATCAGCTTCGGCAAACGCCCTGTCGACGTCGCCGGTGCGCAGCTTGAAGTGATAACAGACGTTCGATTGCTGACCGGCTTTAACGTGGGCGAGATCGGCGAAAGCCTTCGCCGGACGATGCTGCTCATGCACCAGCGCCGATCCCGCTTTTGCCGCTTCGAGCACGTCGTGGACAGCGGGCAATGCCTCGTAATCGACCTCGACGAGCTGGAGCGCGTCTTCCGCCGTGCGCCGATCGACCGCTGCCACCGCCACCACGGGATCGCCGATGAAGCAGACTCTTTGCACGGCGAGAATTGGCTGATCGCGAAACGCCGGCCCGAAGTGCGGATCGATGCCCGGCATCTGAGCAATCTCGGAGCCGGTCAATACAACTGCCACGCCATCCAGCGCTTCCGCTTTCGATTTCTCGATGCGCGTGATGCGCGCATGTGGATATGGACTCCGTAAAACCGCGACATGCAGCATGTTGGGCATCTCAATGTTGCCCACATGCAGCGCCCGTCCGGTGACTTTCGGATTGGCGTCGGTTCGATAAACCGATTGACCTACGACGGAATAGTCAGCCATCACAATACCTCGTCCGTGTTGATCGCTTTCTCATAACGCGTTTTACTCGGTTTGAAAAGAATTGGCAGGGAGACCTCGTGTCCGATTTCCATCGCGTCTCGCTTCACTTCCACAACGTCAGCAGTACCACCCCGCCCACAATCATTGCGGCGCTGATGACAATCCTCAGCGTCACCTTTTCCACGTCGCGCAAGAAGATCGCGGCCAAAATCAGTGAAAAGAACGGGCCGGTGCTGCTGATCGGAATCACCACCGAGACTTTTCCGAGATCGAGCGCATAATAAATGCAGGTCATGCCCAGGCTGATCGTGACGCCGGCGGCGAGAAACCACCAGAAGCACTGGCGGTTCATCTTCCAGGTCTCTTGGCTTTTCTCGACGTACCAAAGCGTCAAGATCGATACGACGAAAGATGACGTCGCGGTCACAGCGGCAGCGAGAAATGGGTGAGGCACTGCGGCCATACCGAACTTGCGCACCACTTGCGTGGCGCCCGCGAGCGCCGAGGCCGCGATCGGATACCAGAGAAAAACCGCGGAGCCGGCAAGTTTCATCGAACCGCCGCGCCAGGATAGTAAGGCGATGCCGGCGATGATCATAAAAGTCGCGACGATAATCGGCAACGTGATTTTCTCGCCAAGAAAGATAATCGCCATGGCGGCGCTGAACACCGGCGTAGTAGCGCGAATCGAATCGGTGATCGCCACGCCGAGAGCGTCGATGCCTTTGTAGCTGAGCAAGCGGGTCAAGCCGGGCTGAAAAAATCCGACGACGACGAAAATCAGGATGGAAGCGCTGGTCAGCGATGATAACGGCACGAACAAGATCGATACGCCCCAGAGAAAAATGATGTTGATCAAGAGGCTGCTGATCACCGCGGTCGCGGGATTGGAGTAGCGCAGCGCTTTTTTGGTGAACATATTGTGCAACGCAAATAGAAACGCGTTGGCCAGCGCGTAAAACTCAGCCGGAATGGAAGTCATCTTTGAAGATTAATGATTTCGTCGTTACGGAGCTGATTGCTGAACGGATTCTGTGAGCTATACAGATTTTGACGGAGAAGGGCAATTCGAGAGTCCCGATTTTAAAACCGCCCGGTCAAAGAGCGCATCGTCTCGAGTCAAATTGAAATTGCGAATCCAAGAAAGTTCTGTCAAATTTAAAAAGAAGGAGAGCACGATGCGCACAAAAACCGCCATCCTCTCGATCGCCAATCTCAAGCATGAAGATCTGCCGGCTTTGCGCCAAGCGTTTCAAGTTCTCGCCGGCGTCGAAAAGATCGATTTTAGCCTGGAGCGCAGCGTCGCGGTGCTCGAATTCGATCCGAGCCAATCCCATATCGATGATTTTTTACGCGCGGCGTTGAAGGCAGGATTTCAGGTGCTCTAGGGATGCGGCAACGAGGATAGAGGATCGAGAATGGAAGATGGAAACCGATCCTCGACTATCAATCTCCAGCAACGGTCATCGAAGAAATTTTTACGGTGGGCGACGCGATCCGGCCGCGCATTTCGAGATCATCACCGACCATCTCGATGTTTTGCAACATCTCTTTGAGGTTGCCGGCGATCGTGATTTCTTCGACAGGAAAAGCGAACTCGCCGTTTTCGATCCACAACCCGGCCGCGCCGCGCGAATAATCGCCGGTTACCATGTTGACGCCAAAGCCGATCATTTCGGTCACGTACAAGCCGGTTTTAACCGATTTAATAATCTTCTCCGGCGAATCTTTGCCGGACGCCAGATAGAAATTGGCCGGCGAAACGCCCGGCGCTTCACCGACGGAACGGGACGCGTTGCCGGTTGATTTCATGCCGAGTTTTTTGCCGCTGTAGGTATCGAGCAAGTAGCTTTGCAACTGACCCCGTTCAACGACGATTTTTTTTCGCGTCGGCAGTCCTTCGCCGTCGAAGGGGCGCGAGCCGAGAGCGCCGGGAATCGTTCCATCGTCGATCACCGTGAGCAGCTCGGCGCCGATGTTCGTGCCAAGTTTGTCGATCAAAAACGAGGCGCCCTTGTACAAGGCGTAGCCCGATAATGCGGATGCCAAGTTGCGCATCAACGAGGCCGCCATCTCGGGATCGAAAACAACCGGCACCTCACAGGTTTTGACTTTGCGCGCGCCGAGACGGCGTAACACCCGTTGGGCGGCCCGAGCGCCGACGCTTTTGGGTGATTCCAGCTTGGCGAACTTGCGATTCGACGAATACCAATAATCGCGTTGCATCGAACCGTTCTGCGAAGCCACGGGCGAGACAGAGTAACCAAATGTCGACCCAGCGTATGCGCCGGCAAAGCCTTGACTGCTGGCGTAAATTACCCGGCCGAATTGGTTGGAAAACTCGGCACCCTCGGAATTGGTAATCCGCGCATCGTAAGTCAACGCTCCATTCTCCGTATCGAGCGCGATTTGAATTTTCTCATCCACCGAAACCGCTCGCGCCGGCTCGTCGAGCAAATCCAATTGCGGCAACTCGCTCGCAAGATCGGCGGCTTCGGGCAAGCCGCCATGCGGATCTTGCGCGGTCACTTGGGCCATGCGCGCGGTATCATCGACCAGCTTCTCGATCGATTTCCGCGAAATGTCCGAGGTCGACGCGGATGCCGAGCTATTGCCGAAAAACAGCCGCAAGCCCAGTCGCTTCTCGCCCGCCTGGCTG
>JBEVIO010000537.1:0-9447 GCA_040510635.1 Binatia bacterium
GATCGAAGAATTTCAGGCGGCGATTCCGGCGTATGAAGAGAAGATCGCCGAGCTTGCCGAAGACAAGGTTGATCTAATTCATCCGGCGGGGACGCCGCCGTTTATGCTGCTGGGTTACAAAGGCGAGGCAGAAATTATTGCCAAATGGGAAAAGCAGTTCGGAGTTCCCATTTTTACATCGGCGACGAATCAAGTCGCGGCGATGAAGGCGCTCAAGATCCAAAAGTTTGTCGGCATCGGTTACGACTTCGACGATACCAGCATTGTCGCGCGCTACTTCACCGACGCAGGTTTCGATGTTTTGGAGCTAGCGAAACTTCCCGGACCGTGGGAAGAGGTCGGTCGGTTGTCATCAAAGGACATCTACGCTGAGGCGAGAAAGCTGTTTTTGCGCCATCGCGACGCGGACGGGATTTATTTCCAGGGCGGCAAACTGCGCATCCTCGATATCATCGAACCGCTGGAACAGGATCTCGGCGTGCCGGTGATTCATCCGGGCGTGACGCAGTGCTGGGAGATTCAGAAACGGTTGCGCGTGCGCCAGCCGCAAAAGGGCTACGGCCAATTGTTAGCTGGATTGCCGTAGCCGGTTTTAGCAGGCTTGCATCTTCCTGACCCGACTATTCGATTGGAAAGATTTTTTTTCCGCTTCCTTCTTCTTCGAGAGTAATCGCTTTCGTCGGACAGATTTTCGCCACGAGCAGGATTTTTTCGTCCGTGTCGCCTTTGGGATCTATGACTTCGGCGATCATTTTAGCGTCGAGCTTGAATACTTTGGGCGAGGCTTGAACGCATTTGGCGTAACCGTCACATTTGGTTCGGTCGATGGTAATCCTCATGATTCCTCCTCAAAGGTTGAGTGCTGGATGGATGGAGTAATGGAGGACGCGTTTTCGGACCAACACTCCAACCCCTCCATTCACTCAATCAACAAGACGATAGAGCTTGGCGGCATTCGCGCGATTCAATTTCCGTTTTACACTCGGGTCAATGCCGGCGCAATTCCTGTCGACGGTGGCTTGGGAGTTGGGCCACGTCGTCACCCCGTGCGGATAGTCGCTAGCCCAGAGAAAATTGTCTTCGCCGTAAACGGAGGCGGTGAGCACGCCGGCGCGGTCGTCTTGGTAGGTGAAGAAAGCGTTTCTTTTGAAATACTCGCTAGGCGGCAGCTTGTTGATATTTTTTTCGGCATCATAGGTGCTGGCGCGGCCGAACCAGTAGTCGACCTGTTGCACGAGATTGGCAACCCAGCCGACGTCGAACTCGGCGCAGACGACTTTGAGACCGGGATGGCGGTCGAACACGCCGGACAGAATCATGTTGCCAAGGAACTGCTGTGCCGGAGCCTGTTTGTTGGCGAGGCCGAGGGGTTGTTTTTTGGGGTCGACGTCGCGCGGCCCTTCGTAGTGCGTGCGCGCGACGCCCTGGGTGGCGCTGGTATGCACGTTCACGATCATGTCGCATTCTTCCAGTGCCGCCCATATAGGCTCGTACTTTAGCTCGTAATAGCCGCCGTCCCGGATCCGCGTGGGAATTTGTACGCCGCGAAAACCGAGCTTGGCATAGTGCCGGATGTCAGAGACCGTATGCTCGATGTCTAGTATCGACAGCGTCGCCAGTCCGACGAGTCTTTTTGGATCGAGGCTGCAAAATTCGTGGAGCCAGGCGTTGTACGAGTGAAAAATGGCACGCTGGAACGGTTCGTCGGTGATGCTATAGAGTTGGCGCACGGCACTGGAAAAAAGAATTTCGGCGTCGATGCCATCGGTATCTTGGTCCTTTAACCGCGCGGCCGGTTCCCAGCCGCCGGGATAGTCTTCGTAGCGAAACGTTTCGTTAAAGCGAATGGTTTCGAAATGTTTTTCCTGGTCGACTTCGGAGATGCCTTGGTTCTTACTGACGACGAGACCCTTCGAATAGTGCGATAAGCCGACCGGCGGCAGGCCGTCGATGAGCAGCCAAATGCCTTTGGGCACGCCCGCCGGATCTTTGACGACTCTCGGCGCGCGCTCGCCGTATTCTTTTTGCGCGCGTTCCCAAGCCGCGGGCGGTTCGTTGACATGGCTATCAGCCGAGATGAGTTTGAAATCCGGCATAAACCTCTCCTTGCTCGTCAAGCGCCGCGAATAATACCGCGGCCATCGTGCAATTCTACTCGCGTGCCATAAGCCTCGGATAAATGCGCGACGCGGTCTAAAATTATTTTCTCCAGCTCCGCATCGGCAAGCACGGGCCGGCCCTGCTGCGAGCGCGGCCGGCCAAAGCCCATGTCTATGGGATAGATTTCTATATCTTTGAGCTGCCGTTTTTCGAAGCGGCAAAGGACCGCCATCGACTGCCAAAACTCCGGCGATGCCGGATGTCCCTTTGTGCCGTTGGCGGCGCGATGATCAAAAAAATCAGATGGTGTGGAACGCGCATCGAGACCGAATCGGTCGAACGGATACGCCGGCACGTGGCGCAGAGTATCGTTCTGCATGATCAGGTTGCCGAGGCTATAGAAGATCGGCTTACGGTGGTAGATCTCGATGCGCATCAAGATATGCGGCCCGTGCGTCGCGAAGACATCGGCGCCGGCGTCGATGCAACGCCGCGCGAAATCGCGGACGAAATCGGGTTGTTCAACGACCTCGGTGCCGTAACGGATGACATGCTTTCGAGATTGGCGAAGCAGGCGTCGGCGCCGCGCAGGCCGAGAAAATTCGGCTCGCTGAATACGGCGAGGCGGCGCGATGGCATGATATCGCCGCAAAGCGCGATGTTGATTCGGCCATGTTCAGCATCGTAAAGCATCGAAAAGTACGGGTGAATGATTCTAAAGTGCTTCTGTTGCCGACCATAAGAGAGCTTTGCCTGGGTTGTCAAGTTTACTCCCTACTGAGTTAGCCGCCAATTTTGGGTTGACACGGCAATGTCGTCGGAGTTTATGCTTGGTGCAGGAACGTGAGGAAGGAGGCAGCAAAATGTGCCATCGAGCGTGCCGCTGGAGCTTCATTGGGTTTTTGTTTGCGCTGCTTTTGCATCCCTATGCTTCGGTCTTTGGCGCCGCCGCCGAGCGCGAGCGCGTTTTGGAAGGAGCGAAGAAAGAAGGCCGGCTGGTGCTTTACACCGGCATGGACACCGACGAAGCGAATCTGTACACGAAAGAGTTTTCTAAAAGATATCCTTTCATAACTTCTGAAATTTTTCGGTCGAGCGGCGAAAAAGTGCAGGCGCGATTTCTCGTCGAGCACCGTGCCAACACGCATACCGCCGATATTTTTCAGACCAGCATCATTCAAGTGTATCAGCTAAAGAACCTGAAATTGCTGGCGCGATACGTTTCCGATGAAGCGGCCGCTTATCGAGACGGATTTAAAGATCCGCAGGGATACTGGACGGCTTTCTACCAAATTCCCTACGTCATTGGCTACAATACTCGACTCGTGGCGCCAAAGGATGCGCCGTCGAGCTACGAAGATCTATTGAATCCCAAATGGAAGGGCTGGGTCGGTTTAGAAACCGAAGAGTACCAATGGTTCTATCACTGGATGCAGATCCTGGGTCGAGACAAAGGACTCGACTATATGAAAAAACTCGCCGGGCAAAATCCCCAGATGCGCGCGGGTCACACGCTGTTGGCGCAACTTGTGGCCGCCGGCGAAATCGCGCTCGCGACGGTGGTCTACTCCAATCGCATCGAGCGTATGAAGGCGAGCGGCGCGCCGGTCGATTGGGTCCGGTTCAAAGGGCCGACGATCACCGCGATCAATGCCATCGCAATTCCAGAAAAAGCGCCGCATCCCAACGCAGCCAAGCTGTTTGTCGATTTCGTCCTGTCGAAAGAAGGGCAAAATCTGCTGCGCAGCCTGCGGAGAATTCCGGCGCGGCCGGACGTTGCGCCCGATCCGCCGAGTCTAACGCAGGGATTGCAGCTCTACCCGGCACGGCCGGAGGGGATGATCGAAAACTATAACGACACTGTGGCGCGCTTCAATGAGATATTTAACCGAGCGAAGTGAAAGCTAGCAGAAAATCTGAATGCGCCGCAAAACACAAAAAGAAATTGTGTCGCAATCACGAAATAGGAGTTGTCATTCCGAACGACGCTCAGGATAACAGTCTCTTCGAGACTGTTATTTGAGGATTTCTTTGAGCTTGGCGATTAGTCCTGGTTCGAGTTTCAAAATCTCTTTGACGTTTTGTTCCAGGACGGCTCCGTCGTCTGGATTGATATCAAGATTGGCCTTTTTCGCCTCCGCGAGAAACTCGGGGTCTTTCATCGTGTCCATGAACGCCTTGCGAATAATCTCCACCCGGTTTTTGGGTGTGTTCGGCGGCAGGACGTAGGGCCGCACTGTTGGGCCATGGACGCGCGCCACCGTCGAGATCAGCAGTTTGGCTTCGTCCGTCTTGGCGTAGTTGAGCGCCATCGGCAACTTGGGAAATTCAGGATGCGGCTTTAGAGTCGCCTGCAGAACCAGTTTCAATTCTCCGGTTTCCAGTTCCTTGCGCCACGTCGATTTGGTCGACTCCCAGGAGTTGCTCAGGCCGGCGACTTCGCCGCTGTTGAAGGCCAGGCGCACGTCGGCGGTGCCTTTGTAGCCGGATACTAGTTGAATGGGCAAGCCGAGGGTCGCCTTGAGCACGTTGGGGATATCGTCCGAACCAGAGCCTGAAGCGACGCCGCCGAACTTGACGATTTGCTTGGAGGCGAGCCAGGATTCCACGTCGGTGATGCCGGTAGATTTGGCGATGCCGATGACAAAATTATCCTGGCCTGGGACGCCGACATATTGAAACTTGGCCGCATCGAACTCGATCCCCGGCTTACCGAGCAGCTGCTGCAAAAAAAGGCCGCCGATAAAATGGCCGATGGTCAATCCGTCGGGCTTCGCGGCTTTGTAAACGTAGTTGGCGGAGATCATGCTACCGGCGCCGGGCATGTTCTCGACGATCATGACCGGGTTGCCGGGAATATGTTTGCCCATATGCCGGCCGATCGTGCGCGTATAGGCGTCGTAGCCGCCGCCCGCGGTGAAGCCGACGATCAGCCGAATGGTTTTCCCCTCGTAAAAGTTGCTTTGAGCGTGCGCTGTTTGCCAGTCACCGCTCGCGACGGCCATGAGACATGACAGTAACAACAGGTTTGAAATTCTGATCATCTGCTCTCCTTGCTTATGGCAATTTCGCCAACCGACTCTCGCAATACAATTAGCTGGGCAACAGAATTGTTTTCAGTTTGCTGATCATGGACGGGCTGAGTTTGAACAATCCGCGGACAAGGTTTTCCAATTCTGTGCCGGTGACTGGATCGATGTCCAGGCGCGACTTCGCCGCGTCGGCGAGAAAGTCCGGATCCTTCATCGTGTCTTGAAGGGCCTTGCGCAGAATTCCCACGCGATCTTTCGGCGTGCGAGGCGGCAGCACGTAGGGACGGTAGTAGTCGGCGGGGTCCTGAACGCCGGCCTGCATTAATTGGCGCGCTTCGTCCGACTTAGCCAAACTTTGAGCCAATGGAATGCTGGCTAACTCGGGATGGGGCTTGGATAGAAGTTGCAGCACGACAACGGCATCGCCGCTTTGAATCGCTTTCGTCCATGTGGCGCGGATCGAGTCCCATGTCCAGCAGCCGCCGGCAAGCTCGCCGCTCTCCGCCGCCATGCGAATTTCGGAGGTGCCTTTGTAGCCGGCGACGAGTTGGATCGGCAGAGCCGTCGTCGCGGCGAGCATCCGCGCGATGTCATCCGGCGCCGCGCCGCCAATGCCGCCGAGTTTCACCGGCGTTTTTGAGGCCAGCCATTTTTCCACGCTGGTGATGCCGCTGGCTTTCGTGAAAGCGCAGGCGCGGCTCTCTTTGATCGGGCTGCCGATGAACTCAAACTGTTTCGCATCGAATTCGATGCCGGGCCGTCCGAACACCTGATGGAGAAAGAGCCCGCCTTGAAAATGGCCGAGGGTGAGACCATCCGGTTTGGCCACTTTGTATACATGATTGGCGCCGATCAGATGGCCGGCTCCCGGCATGTTCTCGACGACAAAGGCCGGGTTACCTGGCACGAATTTTCCCATATGGCGAGTAATCATGCGGGTGTAAGCGTCGAATCCGCCGCCGGCGGAAGTTGCCACTACGATGCGAATGGTCTTGCCTTTGTAGAAGGGTTCCTGAGCCAGCGTTGCATTCGTCGCCCATGAAACACGAGCGCTGACGGCTAAAACAACAAGGATCCGTTTCGTGTTCATTGTAAGCGCTCCTTCAAAGCTGGGCGAATTTAAGGAAAACACCCCGGTTGTGTCAAGGACGATTGGACCCTTCGCTTTGCTCAGGGCGACTCCTACCGAACTACAAGTTCGGTGGGAGTCGATTTGACAGCCCCGTTGCAGCGCTGTAAATTTCCGCTTCAGAATTAGCTTGGCCTAGTAGTTGGTGAGGAGTCAGATCATGATCCAGCCCATCACGTTATCGGCGACGCATATGGAATGTCGCAATCTGCAGGATTCGTTTGCGGTGATGACCGAATTGCTCGCGTTTGAAAAAATGTCCGAGAAACCGGGCGAAGCGACCCTCAAGCATCCCAATTCACCGTGGATCCTGGTGTTGCACGAAGCCGGAGCGGCTGCGCCTGCAAAGCCGATGCACAATCATTGGGGCGTGCGCGTGCTCACCACGGAGGAAGTCGACAAAGCATACGAGTATCTGACGGCACACAAGCAACAGTACAAGCTCGGTGCCATTGGTAAACCGACGTGGAGCCACGGTTCGTACTCCTGTTACTTTGTCGAGCCGGGCACCAACGGTTGGGAAATCGAGTGCTATGAAGATTTTTCGCGCAAAGAGGCGGCGGCGGAGAAATTCGGCGGCGTGAAAAAACCGCATTGGGAGAACGTGTATCCGGCGGAACGCTTCCCGGGGCGAGGTTACGTGCCTCAGGCATTTACCCACGGCACTTTGGTCGCCACCGATTTGGCGGCCAACAAAGATTTTTACACGAGGGTTTTGAATCTCGAAGTGCATCGATTCAGCAGCCACGTGATCTACGTCAAGCATCCGGCGGCGAAAACTTATATTGTCTGTGCCCTGCGCGAAAATCCCAAAGTATTTTCACCAAACTTTCGCAATACTCTGACCGTCGCTTCGAAAGACGCGGTGAAAGAGGCTTATCGTGAGTTCGACCAATCGGGCAAGGAACTCGGCGTGAGCGAGCTGCTGCCGTTACAGGAAAATAGCGGCACGGCGTCGTTTTGCTTCCGCGATCCCGGCACGAACTGCTGGGAAGTGGTTTCTCTGAACTGAGGTTTTCATGAGCGAAAAACCACTGGAACAAATGGGGCTTCGCGACCTGCGCAAAATCATGCGGCGCAAAGCGCCGGCCGAGGCATGGAAACATTTCAACGGCGCGGCGGAGACCAAGGCGACGTTTCATCGCAATCCGCGCGCTTTCCATCAATATCTTTTTCGCCAGAAAATTTTTCACGATGTCGCTGAGCCGGATATTGCCATCGAGCTGTTTGGCCACACGCTGCCGCTTCCCGCGATGACCGCGCCGGTGGGAAGCTTCAGCTTGATCAACAAGAACGCGGAACGACAAGTCGCTGAAGGCACCGCTCAGGCGGGTGCGATGATGTTTGTCAGCCAGGCGGCAAAATTCACTCCGAAAGACTGGCGCGATTCAGCCAAGTCGCCGCTGGTGTTCTTGGCGTACATGAATCGCGGCAGGGAAGAAGTTTCGGAGTATGCCAAAACGGCGGAGGACCTCGGCTTCGCCGCCGTCGGCATCACCATGGATACAGTGCGGCCGGTCAAGATCGGCGATGAAGTGCCGCTGTCGACGAAGGATGGCAAGCCGCGCAAAGGCCACAAGTCAACGACCCGGGATATCGAGTGGATGAAACAGCAGGTCGCGCTGCCGGTCGTGGTCAAAGGCATTATGGGCGCCGACGACGCGAAAGCAGCGGTGAACTCCGGCGCCGACGCGCTGATCGTGTCGAATCACGGCGGCCGCATTCTCGACTTCAACCGCGCCGCCTTGGAGGCGTTGCCTGAAGTCGTCGAGGCCGTGGGTGGCAAGGTTCCCGTGCTGCTCGACAGCGGCATCCGCAGCGGTGGTGATATCGTTAAAGCCCTGGCCTTGGGAGCGAAGGCAGTTCTGGTCGGGCGGCCGGTTGCCTGGGGCGTGGGCGCATTCGGCGCGCGCGGCGTCGAGCGGGTGTTCGCGATTTTTGCCGAAGAGATGCAGCGTGTTTTGACCATGACCGGCGTCGCGCACGTACGGGACGTGAGCCGGTCGATTTTGTTTCGCGACGAGTTGGGAGGATTGCGCGGCCTATGATCTTTGTCATTTGGGCGATCATTTTCGTGTTCGGCATCTGGATTATTTCGACTTACAACGGGCTCACCGCATTGCGCCTGCGCATACAGAACGCCTGGCGGCAAATCGACGTGCAGCTCAAGCGGCGCTACGATTTGATTCCTAATCTCGTCGAGACTGTCAAAGGCTACATGCAGTACGAGCAGGATACTTTACAAAAAGTGATCGATGCGCGCAGCCAGGCGATGGCCGCGAAAGGAGTGAAAGAAAGCGCCGAAGCTCAGACGGCGCTGACGCAATCGCTGGGGAAAGTCTTCGCGCTGATGGAAAACTATCCGGAGCTCAAGGCCAGCAAAAACGTTTCAGACCTGCAGGAGGAATTGACGACGACGGAGAATCAGATCGCGTTCGCGCGCCAGTATTACAACGATCTGGTCACGCAATATAACACCAAGCAGCAAGTCTTTCCGTCGAACCTGCTCGCCGGTTTGTTCGGCTTTAAACCCAGCGAGTTCTTCGAAGTCGCGGAGGCGGAGAAGGCATTGCCGCGCGTGAATCTCTCCCTTAGCCGCTAGCGCAGGGGCTGCCGCTGGACACACCGCCGGCTTTGGACTTCGCTCAGCGTCAAGCGCACAATCAGCGTTGCAGCGCCGCTCTGGTGGGCGTCTTCATCGTGTTTTTTCTTTGCATCGGCGCTGTCGTCGACATTCTCCATTTCGATGACGTTGTCCGCGCCGGACCGGCGTTGCCGGTTGCGACCCTTTTTGCGCTCGGGTTTGCCGCGCTTACCACTTTGACGGCGTATTACGGCGGCAGCGACATGATTCTGTCGTCCCTCGGCGCCGAAAAGCTTAATTTACAAATTCCCGAGCACCGCGAATTGCACAACATCGTCACGGAGATGGCGCTCGCCTCCGGCTCGCCCATGCCGCGGATCTTTGTCATCTTCGATCCGGCGCCCAACGCGCTAGCTACCGGAACGAATGAGAAAAATGCCGCGGTCTGCGTCACCACGGGATTGCTCACGCTGCTGGACCGCGAAGAAACCCAGGGCGTGATCGCGCACGAGATCTCGCATATTCGGAACGACGACGTCTTGCTGATGACGCTGGTGAGTATTCTTCTCGGCGGCATCGCGATTCTTGCCGATTGGGGCCAG
>JBEVIO010000538.1:0-3545 GCA_040510635.1 Binatia bacterium
CGGCTCCAAGCGAGTTGCGCGGCTCGAAGACTTACGAGGCAAAACCGTCGGCGTCACGAGCGCCGGCAGCTTTTCTGAGTTCGCCGTGCTCGAAGCCTTGAAACGGCGCGGTTTCGTCAGAGACAAAGACTACAAATTGCTCGCCGCCGGCAGCACTCAATTGCGTATCGGTGCGCTCAAAGGCGGCAAGGTCGACGCCATTCCCCTCAGTTCCGGCGAACGCCACACGCTCGAAGACGAAGGTTATCCGGTGCTGTTGGAAGTCGGCAAAGTTGTTCCGGAAATTCCTTTCGCAGTGGCGGTCGCCGCTAAAGCATTTACGGCGAAAGATCCGGATCTTGTCGTGCGCTTCATTCGCGCTCTCAGCAAGTCGATGCAATTCATTAAAACTAACGGAGACAAAGCGATACAACTGGCCGTGGCCGGGAAACTGCGCGGCAATCCCGACACCCAACGCAGAGCGCTCACTTACTTCGCCCAAGATCTCGACGTCGATATTGAGAGAGAAAACATCGCCGCCTTACTTTCAGCCCTGGGAATCAAGGGCGAGCCCGAACATTTCTTCGATCGAACTTACCTATCGCGCGCGACGGCGAAACCGTAAATCACCAACCCGTCGGTCATTAAGTCGTAATATTGCCGCCGGAGATAAACGTGCCGATGCGATTGCCGCGTGTCACCGGCACGAGCAGATGCGATGGATGATCCGTGTCGTGGTAGATGGTCACGCGCGAGCTCGCTTGCCGAGCCACGTGACCGGACGCAATGCCGTGCAGGTGATGCGTCGGCGGATCACCGTCGTGGCCGGAAATGCGGATTGCCAACCGATCGCCGGGACGGAGACGAATGCCGTACGGGCGAATCTCGATATTGAATTGGTAAATCTGATTGGGCGTCAGCGGTTCGCGCTGCTCGTGGGTGTGATACGGCGACCACGGCTTCGAGCGACTGGGATCGATGCGCCGCTGCGAGCCTCTGAGCCAGCCGCGCGTCAACAAACGTTCATTGCCCTGCCGATCGATTTCGAGCAATTGCACAAACCACAGCACCTCGTTGTCGGTCGTCGAGCCGTAAAGCGTCAGCGCCATCGGACCGCAGACGTCAGTGGCTTCGACCATCGCGGGCGTATGGAAAACTGCGCTGCCGCGCTCGTACGGCGAATCGATGTACACAGTCGACGGTTCGTTCGCCCAGAATTCATGCTCAGAGAGAAGCCCATGTTCGTGTAGATAGAACGGCGTCCAGCGCGTCTGCGACAGGGGCCACTCGTTCGCTTCGATCCATTCACCTTCGCCACCATCGAGAAACACGTGCACGGGCGGTTCATCCATAAGCCCGGTGTCGTTGCCCTTGAGCCACCAATCGAACCAGCGCAGTGACTCGTAATGATACTGATACACCGGCCGGTCGAGATAGATCGGCGGGCCAACGGTGAATTTCTTCGGTCCTTGCCACTCCTCCCACGAGCGCATATCGCCGGCGAGATGAATACCGTACACGCCCCAGCAGCTGCCGAGATAAGCGGGAATTTTTAGCTCGCCTTGAGTCGCTGCGTGCCATTCTTGCCAGAACTCCGAATACTGCGGAAACAGCAGTGGCTCGACGATCCACGCGTTGCGCCCTTTGTCCGGATCGCGCAGAGCATCGACAAGCGCGGGAATCGCCGTCACTTCCGGATCAGCCAAAGCCCCCTGCACCCGGCGCTGATACTCTTCGTCCCCGAGTTTATCTTTCATCCGATTCTTAAAGCGCAGGTTGGCGAGCTTGGGAATCCAGCGCGTACGAAAATTGTGATGCAAAATGCCGCCGTGATAATCGAGATCGCGATATAAATCCGTAAGACCGTACATAGCAAAAACGCATTTCAAAGACGGCGGATTGAGCGCGGCCACGCGCTTTTGCACCATGGTGAAATACGACGGGCCGAACATGCCGACGTTGCCGTTCGACCAAGGTTGCTTCGCCAGCCATTCGATCGCGTCGTAAACATCCTGAATTTCTTGGCGGCCGAGAAAGTCGTAATAGCCTTCGGACTTGCCGGTGCCGCGCACATTGAGAATCACATGCACGTAACCGCGCGAGACGTAAAAATTCGGATCACCCGCTTCCATGTGGCCGCGGATGCCGCCGGCGCCGACGGGCATCACCGGCGCCACCTGATCGTCGAGAGAATAAGCGCACACTCCCAGGATCACGGGGAATTTTCCGTCGGCGTCGGGCCGGTAGAGATAACTGTTGAGCCTGGTACCGTCAGAGGTCGGAATTGAAAAATCCCGTTCCTCGTACACGCGATATTTTCGCTCTGAAGTTTTCCAGGTTTGCGTCAGCATGGGCTTGGATATATCGAACAAACGACGGTGCTGTCAATTTTACAATTTCGCGAATGCCGCCGGTGGACATTTGTAACTTCCTGGCGTATGTGAGTTGAAAACGCTGGGGACAAAATTAATTGCATAATGGACCTCGCACAAATTAAGCAAGACATCGTCACCGCCAGTCATATTTTACACCAGCAAGGCATCGCCGCGGCGTTCGGCCATGTGAGTGGGCGCATCCCTGGCACCGAAAGGTTTATCTTTCCGCCGCGAATGAGTCCGGCGCTGGTCCGGCTGGATAATCTGCTCGAGCTTGACGTGGAAGGCAATCAACTATCCGGCGAGGGCCGGCCGAATACCGAATTTTGGATTCACGCGCGCATCTACAAAGCGCGTCCCGACGTTCAGTCGGTCTGCCACGTCCATCCGCCGAGCTGTGTCGTGCTCGGCTCGCTTTGTGAAACCATTCGGCCGCTGCACGCTTCCGGCGCAGTCTTTAAGAACAATGTCCAGGTTTTTGACCCGATAACACTGATTCGAACGCGCGAACTCGGCGATCAGGTGGCGAAAACCCTCGGGCCCCATAGCGCGATGCTGCTGCGCGGTCACGGCGTCAACGTCGCCGATAAAGACGTGCGGCGGGTGTGCGTGATGACTCTCTGGATCGAAGAAGCAGCCAATTATCAATTGCGCGCCATGGCGGCGGGCAAACCGCGCTACTTCACTCCTCAAGAATTGGAAGTTATTTACGCCCAGGTCTCTGGCGAAGAAGTGTCCAACCGGGCCTGGGAATATTTCAGCAGCCGAGCGGAAGTGTCATGAAAGCAGCAGAAGGTCTCTGCGCACATGCGAAGGAGAAATTATGGCGATGAATCATTCGGAGCTTCGTCAGGCGGTGATCGATAGCGCGAACATGCTCATTCGCACCGGCGCAATCTCGATGAGCCACCACGGCAATTTTAGTGTCCGCGTGCCCAATACGGACACGATCCTGCTAACGGCCACCAGCTCCTTCGACAATTTGAAACCGGAAAATCTCGCCATCCTCGATCTTGACGGCGAGTTGATTGAAGGCGAGATCAATCCGACCAACGCCGAGATCGTGCACATGCACGCGATCGTGTACAAAGAGCGGCCTGACACCGGCGCGGTCGTCCACACTCACTCTACCTACGCGACGAGTTTTGCGTTGGCGAGTCGCTCGATCGGTTGTTCCTACGAAGCGTTGGT
>JBEVIO010000539.1:0-3232 GCA_040510635.1 Binatia bacterium
TGAGTTCCTCGAGCTTATTGATACCGGACCGCGCCACCACGGAATAGTTGTAAGCGTTTTCTGACGAGGCGATCAAGACGACGTCATGCCCTTGCAAACCCGCCTGCACGACCGTGCCGATATTGACGATCGGCGGATCACCGGCGACCAGCGCTTGCGTCGCCATCTGCCCACCGCGAAAGAACACAATCTCTACATCGAGCCCTTGTTTTCTAAACAAACCCGCGTCCTTGGCCACCCAGATATGAATCTGATTGTAGGAGATCGCCGGATAACCGATTTTGATCTTTTTAGCTTCTTGAGCGCCCGCGGATGAGAGACAGAAAAAGGCGGAAAAAAAAAGCGCGGCAATCTTGATCATGGGCGAAACGAGGACGGCTCTCACGCCAGGATTTCTTTCGGAGTGAAAAATGAGGTCAATAAGCCTTGGCCGACGGCTCGGATGGATTATCGCCTTCTTCAATAATACCGAGCTTTGATTCCAGCGCTTGGACACGTTTTTCGAGCCGTCTGACCTGCGCTTGAGATTGGCCAAGTTGCTGTTCGACGATGGTGACCACCGAGGCGGTATCGCCCCACCACGAATAACCGGCAAGAATCCCGACCACTACCGATCCGACACCCGCGATGATCCAGTAGAATCGGCTGCTCTCGTGCGATCGTTTGACCCAGGGCATATGCGATAGACCTTCTATATTAACTGCAAGCCCTCGTCAAATGTCGCGCCCAACCCAGTCCCGGGCATCCAATGACTGGCCCGACACCGCCGCCGAGGCCTCCGACGCCAGGTATAAAAATATTCCGACAATCGCCTCCGGCTCTGGCAGTGTTTGCGGGTCTTCTTCCGGATAGGCGTGGGAGCGCATCGCGGTTCGAGTCGCCGCCGGATTGACGGCATTGACCCTGATCCCCGAGTCTTTGACTTCATCGGCAAGCACCTGCGTGAGACACTCCAGCCCGGCTTTTGACACCGCGTAGGCACCCCAGCGCGCCTTGCCTTGACGACCGACGCCGGAAGTTACGTTGATAATTGAGCCGGACCGCTTTGCCAACATGAGCGGCAAAACCTCTCGGCATAAAAAGAAAACTCCCGAGAGATTTATCCTCAGCACTTCTTCCCACGCCGGGTCCGGATACTCGACCATCGTCACTCGAGGCCCTACAATGCTGGCGTTGTTCACGAGCACGTCGATGGTGCCGAAACGGCGACTCGCGCTGCGCACCACGCGCTTCACGTCCTCGACGGAACCGACGTCGGCCGTCTCGCCGTCGACTTCTCCTCCGCTCGCTTGTAGCTCGCGCAAGGCCGTATCGAGATCCTCTTTATTGCGCCCGCAGATATACACGCGAGCCCCCGCTCGAACATAAGTCGCGGCAACCGCTCGGCCGATGCCGCGGCTACCGCCGGTCACCAACGCGACTTTTCCATCCAATCTCTTGGCGCCGCTGCTTGCCATCGATGCAACGCTATACCATAGTCAAAACAGTCATGAAATCACTGAAGAGTCACCAACGGTTGTTGATTTTCCTCTTTTCGCTGCTGGCGCTCACCTGCGTGATCAGTCCCTGGATGGCGTTGGGCGCCGATTGGATGGCCGCGCGTTGGCCGTCGCTGATGTCCGAGCGCGTTCCGTTCTCCCGTGTTTTTAATCGCGCCTTCATGATCGCGGGAATCATGGTGGGTCTTTGCGCGCGTCGTTACATCTTTCCGCCGCACATAAAAGCGCTGCTGACAGTCGGCCTGGCGCGGGGTTGGCGAAACCTGCTAACCGGCTGGCTTCTGGCTATCGGTTCGACGGCGCTATTGGTCGCGCTAATGGCCGCGGGTGATATCTTCACACCGTTTTTCCGTTTGACCCTGGCAGAGTCGTTGTCGCGCTGCGCGAGCGCCCTGTTGGCGGGAGGATTCACCGCCTTTCTCGAAGAAGTTTTTTTCCGCGGCATTCTCTTTCTCGGCCTGCGCGAGCAAGGGCATCCGCTCCGCGCCTACGTCTTGACCAATCTTTTTTATTCCGTGCTGCACTTCGTAAAACCGGGTGAAGGCTATTTCCTCAACGGCGTCGATCCGCTCGCCGGGTTTCGCCATCTCGCCACCACATTCGAGCCCTTCCTCGATCCTCTGCCTATTTTGGCCGGCATTTTCGGTCTCTTTTTGATTGGCGTGGTATTGAGTTACGCGCTCGTGCGCACAGGCAACTTATACCTCTCCATCGGTCTGCACGCCGGCTGGATCTTCGGTCTGAAGGTGATGCGCGTCTTCGGTGATTTCACGCGCCAAGATTTGGGCTGGCTCTTCGGTTCCACCGATCCCAAGATTGTTAGCGGCGTTGTCACTTGGCTCGGCATCGCACTAGTGGGACTCGCGGTTTACCATCTCACTCGGGACCGCTCGGGCCGCGCAACCGATCGCCCTCCCGTAACAGCGGTTTGATCTTTGCGGCGATCTGTTCGGCGATCATCCGATAGCCCGCGCCATTAGGATGAATTGGATCGCTGCGCAAACCCGAGTCCGTGAGAATGCCTTTCAGCACCTGCGCCACGTAGAGCGCGCCAAACTGCCGCGCCGTCTCTTCAAAGATCGAGCCGTACTCGTCGGTGAACAAGCCGAGCTTCACTCCTGCGATCGCCACCAGTGCGCCCTGAGCTTGTATGCGCTGGACGATTTCTTCGAGGTTTTTTTGCGTCTCCTGGCGCGCCACCTGGCGCAAAAAATCATTGCCGCCCAACAGCACGATCACCAACCGGGGATTTTTGTTCAACACCGCGTCGGATATCCGCGCCAATGCCTCCGCCGTCGTATCGCCGCGCTGGCCGGCGTTGATGATCGGCAAACCAAGCTCGCGCGACAACGCGGCTGGATAATCTTCTCCGGGCTCGGCGCCGACGCCTTCGGTGAGACTGTCGCCGAAACAGATAATGGTCCGACCGTCAGAACGAATGTTGCGAATCTTAGCAAAATTGTCGCCGCCGCAAGCAGCGATCAGGCTGATGAGCAGACAAAACCAAGATCCGCGCAAACGCTCACGGTTATTCATTCGTGGCGGGCCAATTCAAAAGATTGCCTGGGTAAAACACCGGGCCCAGAATACCATAAACGGGATCGTAACCCCGTGACCGGCAAAACTCCGAACCTTAGCCCTGTGCACCACCCTGAAACGATACACAATTCACGAACCTAGAACACACGCCCGGGGCGCGGATATCATTTGTGGGCTCATTGTTTCTTGCGTTT
>JBEVIO010000540.1:0-6335 GCA_040510635.1 Binatia bacterium
TCGCCACCTGCAGAGTAAACCGATTCGCCTCCGACAAATAATCGCGGTGCGTCGTCGGCAAAACCACGACATACCAGGGTCCGCTTGGGACGGTGACATAGGTCGACATGCGCCCGCCGCCGATGATCGAAAGTCCGAGCACGTCGGTCAAAAACTTATCGCTGGTCTCTTTGTCGTCACAGTTCAGCGTGCCGTGCGTCATCGCTTGGGGCACGTAGCCCCTCCCGGGGAACTTCTCTTCCGGGATCGGTGTGGTCCAATGCGGTGCTGCGATTTTACGCCCATGCTTGATCGCCGCCGGGTTGTAATACTCGATCTCGAGATCGTTGCCGCCGGGTTCTTTAAAATAGATTGAATAGGCGTAGTGCGCTTCATGCGGCGTAGTTACGCTTTTGATCTTGTATTGAGCTTTGTGATCGGAGATGTATTGGTGCGCCTTGGGAATTTCTTTGGAGTTGGCAACCCGAAACCCGTAGTGATTGGTATGCGGTTTGTTCTTAGAATCAGGACCCCCTTCATGGATCACGAGACGCCATGCCGTGTTCGGATGCTTCACGACGGCTTTTTTCTCACCGCGCTCCACCACTTCCGCTGCCAAAAGATCGGTGAAAATCGGCAGAGTTTCGTCCAATGACCGGCATTCGTAATGTCCTTCGGTAAGTCCTATCGGCTTCAGCATGGGTGTCTCCTTAGAAAGCAAACGTTTTAGCGCTCTTATACATTATTATTAAGAAAGGCCGTCATGTTGTCAATTGGCCGCTTTAGCTAGTGATGGCATCTTTACTTCAGCGCCGGACTTGGCGCACTCCTCGTCGAAAGTCTTGCGGATGATCGGATCTTCATCTTCATACTCGATCTGCCAGCCGCCGCTAGCGGCACGTCGGACTGAATCTTGCCGGGTTGCAGTTTGTATTTTCGACTTAGAATCTTAAGCGCCAAATAACGCGCTGGCACCGCGCTCGAGTTGAAGTGCTGATGGAACCAACCTTCGGGCGGCACCACGATCGAGCCGCGCTTCCAATCGACGCGGGTCATCTTTTCTCCCTCGGGCCAAAGCAGCGAATAGCCCTTCCCCGTAAGTATGAAAACATGCGCGCCTGGACCATGCCGGTGTGCCTTCTTGTAGACACCGACGGGGAAGCGGGAAACGTGGGAGCCCATCATGCTCTCCGACATTTCGAAGAAGATCGTCGCGTTGCCCTTGCCTCTTTCGGTCCACGCCACCGGCTCGATGTTGATCGCATCCGCAACAAAATTGGTTTCAACCACGCGGTCGCTGTAGAGCTTGCCGCTGCCAGCGAAGTAACCGTCCTCGCCTTTGAAGCGGTCGGTGAAGGCATAGGGATTGTTGATCACGAAGTCTTCGCAGTGAAACAAATTGAAAACCAGCGGCGCCGTCGTGACCGCAAGCAGGCGTGCCTCTCTGTCGCCCTGGCCGTTAAAGTGCTGGTAGGAAGCGTTGAGTGGAATCGCAAACAAACTACCCGTCTGCCATTCGAAGCTTTGCTTGGCGCCGTTGCTCTGCCATACCGTGGTCGCGCCGCGACCGTCGAGCACGTAATAAAGCGCTTCGTAAATGTGGCGCTGCGGCTTGAGGTTCTTGCCCGGAGGAATCCCGACCACGTAGGCATCGTCGAGATAACCGGTTCCATCTAGCATGATGTAGACGCCGGTGCCGCCCATGCGGTCCCACGGCTTGAGCGGTATGGTGTAAAGATCTTCAACGAAAAACCCGCGAACCACATCGACCCCTTGGGAGCTGATCCAACGATCGTACGGGGTGTCCATCACCTCCACCTTGCGCTCGACTTTTTCGTACGACGGACCCGTAATGCTTTCTGCCATCCAAACCTCCTCCGAAGTGTTACTGTTTCTTTAACCCAGAATCGCGCGCACCATCAAGTGCGTGCGCGCTTTTCAAACATCCCCCTCAGCCCGAACTCCGCAAAGTTGCATGTGTCATGTTGACAATGATCGCTGTTCAGCCCCATATAATTTCAAAAACCCGATCGCAAATATAGGAGAAAACGAATGAGCCAAGCCGCAATGAGCAACCTAATCGCGGCGCTGAAAACCGGCGCCGGTCTCAAAGACGAATTTATTTACTACATGTCCTTCGACGACTACAAAACTTTTCCCGATCCGTTTCCGCGCACGGCCGTCGCAATTAAAGAGGTTCAGGAAAGTATTCGCCGTTATGCCAATCCGGAAAAACCCGACGAGTTATTTCAGTGGGACATTCACGGCCGACTGTTTACGCCGGCAAGACCTTCCATTCCTGACATGGCCGTAGTGATGATTCACGGCGGCGCTGTTAACGAGTACGAATTTATTTTCACGCCGGACGGCCCGGAGGAATATCCCGACCTGACAAAGGCCGATCCTGAAAAAGCACGGGTCGGTGTGGCGCAGCATGTCGCGTCACTCGGCATTCCGGTTTTGGCGATCTCGCTCCCCGGCCACTACAGTCGCAAACCCTGGCAGCCGATCGCCGAGCGCAGGCCTGAGTTCGTCATCGGGGAGGTTCCGAGCGATTCGGAGCTCAAGAATCGTCTCGCCGTCTATACCTTCAGAATGTGCACGGAAGCGATCAAAGCCCTGGTCGAGAAAAATCTCAAAGAAGCGATCTTCATGTGGGGCCATTCGACGGGCGGCGAATATTTTTATCTGATGGAACAGTACGGCTTGAAGAATAAACTGATCGGCGGCCTCGGCTTCGGCACCGGCATGCCGGCCTGGGTGCGCAAAGAATGGGACTTGGCCTGCGCGAAGAAATCGCCCGAAGAACGCGCCGCACCATTTCGCAATCTCACGGATCTGAGCCGCCGCTCGCCCAAGGGTTACGCCAAGAGCGGCTACGTCGGTCCGAATCAGCCCTGGGGCAGTGTGGAGCGATGGTTCGAGCTCGAAAATCATCGCCGTCCCCAATTCAAGCCATTTTTACAGGACATCGAGCACAGCGCCCACGACGTGCTGCTGCCCGACATCAAAAAACTTTCCGGGCTGCCCGACGAGGAATTGTTCATCACCTATAAGTCGGATTTGAACCGTCTGCGCGACAAGAAACTGCTCCACATCGTCGGCGAGAAAGACAAAGGTCATTGGATCGAAGGCGGGGAAAAGGGCCTCGAATTTCGCCGCGAAGTCTACGCGTTCAGAAAATTTGCGCCGTTTGCCGACGCCATGCGTTTGATCGTGGTACCGCAACTCACCCACTACGGTCACGTCGAAAGTTACAATGAACGCCTGGCCAATCTCATGGTGACGGGGTTTAAAGAATATTTTCGCGGCTGAAATTGCTAAGCCCTTTGAGTCCGACGATTGAGGTGTTCAATCCCCGGCTCATTTGCTTGACAGGATTGGCAATCTAACTTACAGATTGCAAACACGGAAAAAGCCGATGCGGAAACTCACGCTCGTCGTCCGGCTCCTGAAGCGCCGAAGAGTAGCGCAGTGGCTGCTCTCGACAATACTTTTTATTTACGCCGCGGCGGGGCAGGCCGAGCCTCTGCGCATCGCTTACACTTCGATCGCGCTTGTCTACGGCCCGCTCTGGCTTACCAAGGAAGCCGGACTCTTCAAAAAATATCATATCGAGCCGGAGTTTATTTATATCGCTGGCGGGCCGCCGTCGCTGCAAGCGCTGATCGCGGGTGATGTCGCGATCTCTTTCACGGCGGGCGGCGCGACGGTAGCGGCAAATTTGCAAGGCTCGGACGTCGTGTTGCTCGGCGCGAGCATCGATTCGTTGCCGTTCGAGCTATGGTCGATTCCGAGCATCAAACAACCGGAGCAACTCAAGGGCACCAAGCTCGGCGTCAGTCGGATCGGCGCCACTACGGATTTCGTGGCACGCTATTTATTAAAAAAATGGAATCTCCAACCCGATAAAGAAGTCGCCATTTTTCAAACCGGATCGGGACCCCAAGTGTTCGCCGCTTTGAAAGGCGGCTCGGTGCAGAGCGGCGTGCTCTCCACCGGCCCGGAAACGCTCAACGCCGAAGCCGCGGGCTATGTTCGCCTCGCCGATGTTTCCGCGTCGGGTCTGGTTTATCCCTTCGGCCCGTTTGCGGCGCGCCAAGCTTTCTTGAAAAGCCAGGCAGACTTGGTCACGCGCTTCATGAAAGCGTACGTGGAAGGCATCCATCGTTTTAAGACCGATAAGTCTGCTGCGCTCGCCGTGTTGGAGAAGTACACAAAGCAAAAGAGCTCGCCCGGCGTGGAAAAGATCTACGAGATCTATGCGACGAAATATTTAAAGCGCGCCCCCGAAGCTACGCCGGAGGCAATCCAAACCATCCTCGAAGAAATTGCCGCCAGCCGTCCCCTGCCCGCTGGCATCCCGCCGCAACGATTTGCCGAATCAAAATTCGTCCGCGAACTGGTAACCAGCGGCTTCGTCGATTCGCTGTACAAAAACCGCTAGACACCGCCACGCACCCGACGAAGGAGGAATGACCACAATGAACACCATCCGCCAGGCCCATGTGCCGCGCAACACCAGCTGGTCCGCGGCGTAAGGATCTACGAGCCTTAAACCGGATCCAGCCTTCGAGCAAAGGAGAAGCGCCATTTCCATCGTAATCGTCGCCATGCCGTACGGCGTCTTGGACGCGCAACGGCTTTCCCACGCCTCGGGCATCTGCATGGACCGAGCCCTCGACTGGTGGCAAAAATCCATGCAGACCTCGAAGCACAAGACCTATTTCGTGATCGCCGGCTACGATATCGACCAGGGACAAGAAATCAAACTGCGCCGAGCCATCGTCGAGCAAACGCTCCAGGAACCGGAGCTTCTCGCCAACATCGTCGAGATCACCGCCAGGAACGAAGTGGCGCTGGCGCAAAAAATCGCGCGCGTCCGCACGCTCCTACCCGTCGAGACCATTACGGTGTTCGTCGAGACGCGCAATACCGTCAGCGTCAAGGCGATCTTCAAAAGAAAATTCGGTAAGACGCTGCAAATACGGAAATTCAAAGCCGACTTCGAGTTCAATCATCAGTGGATCACCACGTCGACTTCCTTTGCGTGGTTTTCGCGCAACTGGTCTTTGCGCATCTGGTTCGAGCTAAAAAGGCGGATGGGACGGGGGTTGAGAAAGAAAATTCGCTATTGGTTTAGGTCGTAAAAGCACAAGGGCGCAGCACGCTGCGCCCTTGTGTTACTCGCAAATCCAGTTTTGTTTACGCCACTTTCGAGATCTTCGCGCTGCTTTCCCCTGAGAAACCTTTTTCCAACCACCAGTGCGCCACTTCGCTGCCGGTGGCGAACCACACGCCCTTGTGCGACTTCATGTGACCGATGATATCCGAAAGAGTCTTCGCTCGTCCGGGCCGGCTCGAAATGTATGGATGAAATTGGAACGGGCAGAACGTCGGCGCCAGACTCGACTCCTCGTAGAACTGATCGAACATCGCCTTCCAAACCACCAGCGTATCGTTGGGATTTCCTGAATCGCGATGACCGTAGGTGCGCCCGTCGCCGAACGGTTGGCGCGGCAACTCGACAAGTTTCTTTTTCCCGTTTTGCCAAAGGAAGGGCAGGTCGTGCGAGAATGAATTGCTGTTCCACAGATAGCCCTGCTCCAAGAGCAACTCCAAGCTGTTCGGACTCTGCGTGCACGAGCGCCAGCCGAACGGCCGCTTCTGGGTACGGTTGAGAATCATGTCCGTGGTCCGCTTGATCACGTCCCGTTCTTCGTCCTTCGCGAGATCGCGTGCCACTTCGTGATGATAACCGTGGCCGGCGACTTCGTGACCTTGAGCGACGATGGCCGCCACCGCCTCGGGATAACGTTCGGCGATGCCACCGCAGGTGAGAAACGTCGCTTTGACTTCGTGTGCAGCGAGGATGCGCAAAATCCGCCAAATCCCCGTGTTCGGTCCGTATTCGCCCTGGGTGTATTCCTCGTGATTGATCCGGCCATTCTTATCCGGCTTCACGTCTTCGCCGCCCTGAAAATCGAAGCTTAAGAAAACCGCGATCCGGGCATCACCCGGCCACTGTATCTTGCCGCTGGAGTGTAATTCTTGAAGCGCCATGTTGAACCTCCTTGGGTTAAAACAAGTTTTAAGTTTGAGGGAACCTAGACTGCTTTGCAATGGGCAGGCATATTGATAGACCAGCGACTCGCCAGTTGCAAGTCAATTTTGAGATTCACATTGTGAGTGGAGAGAAAAGATTGTATAGAGGGGCCGAACCCGCTCTTCGGAGGTGATCGATGGCGGCATCAAACAGCAAATTCAACGTCGGCGGCGTGCTGCTGAACCAACCCCTCAAAATTCGCCGGCTCGGACATTTCGGCTTCAACTTAGTCGATATGGCTGGCGGCATC
>JBEVIO010000541.1:0-4959 GCA_040510635.1 Binatia bacterium
CCATGGGAATCTACGTATTTGAAAAGCAGGTTTTGCACGATCTGCTAAACGCGGCGCCTGACCGCACGGATTTCGGAAAAGAAATCCTGCCCGCGTCGTTGAGCAGCCACAACGTGCAGGCCTATCTTTTCAAAGACTACTGGGAAGATATCGGAACGATCGAAGCCTTCTACCACGCGAACCTCGCGCTCACCGCCCAGCCCGATCCGCCGTTTAGCTTTTACGATGAGAAGGCCCCCATCTACACGCGATCGCGCTATCTTCCACCCACCAAGCTGCTCGATTCCAAAGTGGTAGAATCGATGGTCGGCGAGGGCTGCATCCTCAAAGAATGCACCGTCAAGCGCTCGGTCATCGGCATTCGCTCGCGCATCGAGACGGGTTGCCTGATCGATAATGCATTATTGATGGGTTCAGACTATTACGAGTCCCCGGCGGAACGCATGAAAGCCTTGGAGACTGGAAAGGTTCCTTTGGGCGTTGGCGCAAACACGACGATCCAAAAAGCGATCGTCGACAAAAACGCTCGCATCGGCCGCAACGTGCAAATCGTCAACAGAGACCACGTGCAGGAGGCGAGCCGGGAAGATCTCGGCTTCGTTATTCAAAACGGCATTGTCGTCATCATAAAGAACGCCACCATTCCTGATGGCACGGTGATCTAGCAGGGCTCGAGCAGAAAGCAACGGCCGGGTTGCTTACGGCCGCGCTTCAACCCTCTCAATAGGTTTCAAGTCGAACCAGCCGCTTCTTCCCGGCTGAGGACGAATCACGCTTCAGCTTTTTTGTTTCTCATTCCTCCTTGCACCATCTTGTACTCGAACAGGCGGCATTCGAGGGCGCCGTTGAAAAGCGGAGTCCGTTTGGATACGGCGAGGCGGATGAGCTTGGGCAGGCGCATGTCGGCGCTGAGCAAATAGGCACGCCAACCGCTGAACTGTTTTTTCAATACGTCGCCGAGTTTGGGGTAAAACTCCGCCATCGCTTGCTGCTCGCCGAGGCGGACGCCGTACGGCGGGTTAGTGACGATAATCCCTTCCTTTGCCGGCGCCGACAGTTCCAGAACGTTAGCCCGCTTAAGGTCCACGACTCCCTCCAAGCCGGCTGCCATGAGGTTGGCGTGCGCGGCTTTCAACACATCGGCAGAAAAATCGCTACCGTAAATGGCTTGCGGCGCCTTGGGCTTTTGCCGCGCCCTGCTTTGGCGCAAGAGATCCCGCCAGAGGCGCGAATCGAAGTTTTTGAACTTCTCAAAAGCAAAGCCCCGGCCTAAGCCGGGCGCGATATCGAGAGCCATGTGCGCAGCTTCGAGCAGGATCGTGCCGCTGCCGCACATAGGATCGAGGAGAGGAATACCGGGTGTCCATCCGGCTAGGCGAATGATTCCTGCGGCGAGATTTTCTCTAAGCGGCGCCGGACCGGTGGCAATGCGCTGGCCGCGCTTGAAGAGGGGCTCAGCCGTGGTATCGAGATAAAGCGTAACCTCGCGATCACTCAGATGACCCTGGATCGGAATATCGGGTTCTCGCGTATCGACGCTAGGGCGCCGTCCCGAGATGAGGCGAATCTTATCGCACACTGCGTCTTTGATTTTTAGCGTGACGAAATTGAGGCTCGTAAGCGGACTCTTGGTCGCGGAGATATCGACGCGAAGGGTCCGCGCCGGATCGAACCAATCGGTCCAGCGCGGCGCGTAGGCGGTGCGGTAGATGTCGTCCTCGCTACGGTAATTCCCCTGCGCCATTTGCCAAAGAACACGGCTGGCGATGCGGCTTTCCAGATTGACTCGGTAGCAAAGAAAAAAATCGCCACCGAATTGGACACCGCCGCCAACAGCGTGAATTTTTTCAGCTTTGAGTTGACGTAATTCTTCTGCAAGAAGCAGTTCCAGGCCGCGCGGACAAGTGGCGAAAAATCTCTCCATGGAAAATGCGCCCGGTGATATTGCTGCGAAATCACAAAAAAAGGGCAACCGGATTGGTTGCCCTTTTTGCAGTTAATTCGCTAACGAAAGAACTACCAGCGGTTTCGTCCGCCGCCGCCACCGTCGCGATTGCCGCGGCCACCACCACCACGATTGCCCCCGCCACCACCGAAGTTGTCGCGCTTCGCCATTGGCTTGGCTTCGTTGACGGTTAACGTCCGGCCGTCGAGCTGCGTGCCGTTCAGGCTATCGATGGCCTTTTGAGCCTCGCCGCTAGAGCTCATCTCGACGAAGCCGAAGCCCCGCGATTGGCCGGTGAATTTATCGGAAATCACGTTGGCCGATTCTACGGTCCCGTGCTCCGCAAAAATTTCCTGCAACCGATCGCCGGTCACCGAATATGGCAAACCACCGACATATAACTTACTACCCATGTTCTCCTCCTATTAGAGAATGTTATTGTCTTTGACCCTGAGAAATTAACTGCTAACGGGAGCCGAACATGGGGGCTCTAAAATGCTCAACCACACTCTGATCGGATTTTCCTTTTAGGTATCAGTTCACAAGGAGAGAGACTGACAAGGGCCTTCAACCTTTGCTATGTCCTCTATCAGAAGGCCGTATACTGAAGAAGATGACTCATAGTACGCACGGAAAAGCGCAATGTCAACCCGTATTCATGGCTTGCATCGTCAATCGGACAATAATAGGTTTCAATCCGCTCATTCAGATCATCGATCGTGCGAGCAATATCGAGGATTTTGCCCGTTACGGAGGTCTCATGCGAAACACCAGCCGCCGATTGTCCCTGTTACTCCTGTTCATATTCGTCAATTGCGCGCCATCTATCGCCCTCGGCCAGGACAGGATCCGCATCGGCGTGCCGCTTTTTCCCACCGTCTCGTATCCGGTGTTTATCGCGCAAGAGAAAGGCTTCTTTGAAAAGAACGGACTCAAGGGGGAGATCATTCGGATCAACAGCGAGCCGACAACCTATCAAGCGCTCATTTCCGGCGACATCGATGCGACCTCCGGCGCGCCGACCGGACTGGTCCAATCGAATATCCAGGGCGTGCCGGTGGTCTCACTTGGCAGTTGGGACAATCTGGTTTCCTACACGATGATCACTCGCGACAAGATTGACGATCTAGCGCAGTTAAGAGGCAAGAAAGTCGGCATCAATCGCCTCGGCGGCAAGTCGTCTCTGGTTCTGCGCGTCATGCTTGAAGACGCCGGTCTCAATACTTCGAAGGACGTGACCTTGCTTCAGCTTGGCGGCTCGCAGGAAAGATTGGCGGCGCTCATCCGCGGCGGCATCGATGCCGCGCCCGTCGATTTCGCCTTCGAGCCCAAAATGAAACAGATGGGCTTTCATCTGGTCCCGGGCCGCAAGACGCCGTTTATGAACGGCCCGATCACGGTGACGGTTGCGTCCCTGAAGGCGAACCGCGGCAAATGGCTGCGTTTCGTCAAAGCGTACTTGGAAGCAACGCAATACATGACGACTAATAAAGAACGCTCCATCGAAGTTCTTAAAAGAATTGTACCGGCGGACGACAAAGAAACCCTCGATTACGCCTACGAACAGATGCGCGCCCGCGCCACTGTCGATTTGATTCCCCCGGAAGCCGCGGTCGAAAACCTTGTGAAGATGATGACCTACGTGGACAAACGGGCGGCAACGGTGGATCGAAACAAACTCGCGGACTATTCGATCTTGCGAGAATTGGCGCAAAGCAAAGCCGCGACGAAGAAATGAATTGGAGTGTTGGAGCGACGGGTTTAGAACCTAACACTCCACCACTCCATACTCCAGCTCTTATTATTATGAGCGAAATCTCCTTTATCGACACCACCCTGCGCGATGGCCAGCAGAGTCTGTGGGCGCTGGGGATGAAAACCGACGCGATGCTTGGCGCGGCGGCGCAAATGGATCGCATCGGTTTCGAATCGATGGAATTTTTCGTCTCGATCATGATCAAGAAATACGTCCGCGAGCTCAAGGAAAATCCTTGGGATTGGGTGCGCGAGGGAACTAAACGCTTCCGCCACACGCGATTGCGCAATCATGGCGGCCTGCACGGCTCGGGGGCGATGGAAAAGCTGCCGCACGCAGCGCTAAAACTCCTAGCCGAGCGCGTCGTCTCCTACGGCATCACGCTGACCAGGACTTCGAATTGCTGGAACGATTTCGACGCAATGAGAGACGAAGTGCGCGAGCTGCGCGCGATCGGCATGGAAACCGTCGTTAATCTGATCTACTCGGTTTCACCGCGTCACACCGATGAGTACTACGCGCAGAAAGCCCGTGAAGCGGCAGCCATCGCGCCCTATCGAATATGTTTTAAAGACGTCGGCGGTCTACTGACACCCGAGCGCGCGCGAACTTTGCTGCCGGCGATTTTGACGAATGCCGACTCCGTTCCGGTGGAATATCACGCCCATTGCAACAACGGTCTGGCGACGCTCTGCTATATCGAGGCGGTGAAGCTCGGCATCACGTCGCTGCACACGGCGGTGCCACCGCTCGCCAACGGCTCGTCACAACCATCTATTTTGAATGTCGCGAGAAATCTGCGCGCCCTCGGCTACGCGCCGGTGGTGCATGATGAAGAAGTAAAGCCGGTCGAAGAACATTTCACCGCCGTCGCTAAAGCCCAAGGACTTGCCATCGGCAGACCCTTCGCCTACGACGAATCGCAGTATCTTCATCAAGTTCCCGGCGGCGTGATCTCCAATCTGCGCCATCAGCTCCGCCTGATAGGCAAGGAAGACAAGTTGCCAGAGACATTGGAAGAAGCGGCGCGCGTGCGCGCGGACTTCGGCTATCCGATCATGGTGACGCCTCTGTCACAATTCGTCGTGAGCCAAGCGGCGATCAACGTCATTGTCGGCGCGCGCTACAAAGAAGTCACCGATCAAGTGATTCAATACGCGCTGGGAATCTGGGGCAAGGAAGCCACTGAGATCATGGACGCCGACGTCAAAGACAAGATATTGGGCCGCGCTCGCGCCAACGATTGGCAAGCCTGGCA
>JBEVIO010000542.1:0-3763 GCA_040510635.1 Binatia bacterium
AGAGTTCCATCAAGGTCGAAAAGCACGTTCACAGCGGTTTACTCGGTGGGAATCATCTCCCAAGAAAAATCTCATTAAACTGCTTGATAGACTTTCCGGCATCGCCTTCATACTTAATCACGTGCGGCGCTTGATCGATCAATTCGCCCACTCGCTTCGAATCAGGCTCTACTCCTCGACGCAAGGGAATTTTGTCGATCTCGCGCAGCGCCCTTTGGCCATCTTCCGATAGATAGAAATCGACCAGCAGCCGCGCCGCGGTTGGGTGCGGCGCATTCTTCGATACAGCCACCGAAGAAACCGTCGCGAACGACGGATCAAGCGGAAGCCAATCGACCGGACCCCCGCGCTCCCGAATCTTTTCCAGCTTAGTCACTTGCATAAAGGCAACGAGAGGAAACTCGCCGGCGGCCAACAGCTGGGAAATTTTAGTGTAGCCATTGTGCTGGATCAATCCCTGCTTGGCGAAGCTCCGCATATAAGTCAGAGCTTTGTCTTCGCCCTGCAGCTCGGCCATACCGATCAACGGATTATTGGTGCCGATGTGAAAGGCCATCTTGTCTTTGAACTCCGGTTTGAGGTAATCGGCGTAGGTGCGCGGCGCTCGCTTGAGGTTCAGTTGCCCCGTGTTGACGCCGGTCACCAGCACGTCGGTGTTGATGCCGGACCAAAATCCCTTCGGATCCATGAATCCCTTGTGAAGGAACTTGGCTTCCGGGCTGGAGTACTGAGCCAAAATACCTTGCTCGCCCATGTAATTCATCGAATCCGGCGTAACGCCGTAAACATCGGTGAGACGCTTTCCCGCGCGAAATTCCGCCACGGCGCGCGCCACCAACGTCGAGGCGCCGAGCCGAACGTGATTGACCTTGAGAAAGGGATATTTCTTTGCCAGGGCTTTTTGAAACACTTGGAAGTCAGAAACAACCATAGTCGTGTAAAGCACGACCTCGCCCTCTTTGCGCGCCGACTCCAAGTCAGCGCTGTGAACATAGGGCGACGAGATGAGTAACCAAAATAGCAGCAGTGAAATGATGCGTGCCATGACACACGATCCTTCAATCAAACGTAGTCGGCCTGCTCTCCCTGATGCGTCAAAGATAAACCCAAATTATCCATCGCCAACCTGGTGTTGATGCCGAGAATTCGCAGCGGCTCGCTGCCGGTGTTGAAATATTGATGCCACTGAAAAACTGGAATCGAGAGCACGTCGAGCGTGTCGAAGTTGAATTCCTTGTCTTCGACGATAACCTTGCCCTTGCCGCTGACAATAAGATCGATCTCGTCGTAAAGATGGCGATGCGCTCCGGAACGCTTGCCCGGAGGGATTTCCGCCATAACGACGCCGAGCGCTTTACTGTGGCAGCCGATGCGCGGATCGACAACATAAGCGAGATTTCCCATCGCCGTCGGTTCGAAAACCAGATCCTTCTGCTTCACCAGCACTTTGCTTTTTCTTCGAAGCTGCTCTTCGTGCATTGCAAAGGCCACCTGCTCGGCGTACATTTCCGCCGTGCGACTGCCGGCGATCTTTCCGTTATCAATCTTGCCTCCTCCTCCGGGGATCAGCGTCTTGCGCGCATCTTCACCTTCCTGCGCATAGATCCAAAACTCGGGATAGCGCTCGTCTTCGTAAACCGCTTGCCCCAACGCCAGAGACAAAGGCCCGGTCGTCGACGCGATGCGCAGCACCGGTTCGTCGCCATCGTTGATGTGCCGGTGCCAGGAAAACATCGGCACGCTCAGCAAATCTCCCGGCCCCCAATCGTAGCGTTCGCCGTCGATGATGCTATGACCGTGGCCTTTCAAAAAGTAGATAATCGCTTCGACGGTATGGCGGTGGCCGAGGGTGCGCCAATCCTGTCCTTCCTCGGTGTGCGGCGGAATCACGTCGTACCACAAACGATGGGTGTGATTGTTCGAACCAAGCCGAGCATCGACGACGTAAATATGCTTGTGCTCGCCGAGTTTCTTTTCGATCTCCGGCCACTTGAACAAGACGTCCTGCCCCTTGCGCCGCCCTTGCTCATCCTTGGCAAAGCGGACGCTGTGCATTGCGAGCTCTGAATGAAGCTCTTTGGTCGACTTTACTTCCATGAACGCCTCCTCGTACGAGCTTGATCGCGGTATTTAACTGCGCCGACTCTATAACAGCAGGCAAAGATTTCCAAGAAACGGCCCCTTCACGGATCCCCCCGTTTGGATGCGAATGGAGTCGCCACACCAGTTATTAGTCCGATAATCTAGCTCTGGCGGCTTCCGAGATCGCGACCACAGCGGGGTGCTTTAGCTTGCGGTCCAGGGAAATGGCGAAGAATCTTTCGCGAACGCCTTCCACGCGCCCGATCGCTTTCACGTGACTCTGTCGTTGGATTTCTGCGCCGACCACGGAAGGCGCAAAGAAAAGGCCCAAGCCCCGCTGCCCAAACACCTGCAGCAAAGCGCTGTCCTCACATTCGGCGACGATCGCGGGACGAATTTTCTCGAGCTCGAACCATTGGTCGAGCGAGCGCCGCGCCGCGGTGTTAGCGGTCGGCAGCACAAACGGAGCGCTATTCAAACATTGAGGAAACTTACCCCGGATCGACGCCGCTAACTTCGTCGCACCGAAGAGTGTCATGCCGCATTCGCCGAGCAAATGACTGAAGCCTTTGACATTGATCGAGGGGTCGATCGGCGTATCGGTCAGCACCACGTCAATGTCATGCACCGCTAAAGCCGGCAACAACTCTTTGTTCGTGCCCTCGCGACAAATCACCCGATAAGTATCTCTGAGCTTGAGCGCGGGCTCGATCAATTCATAGGCGACCAATTTAGGCAGAACGTCAGCGACGCCCACGGTCACCCGCGCCAAATGCCCTTCCGGCCGGCCTTGAAGAGCGCCCACCATTTCCCGGCCGAGTGAAAAAATCTCATCGGCATAACGAAAGACGATTTTGCCGGTTTCGGTTAGCGCCAGATGTCGTCCGGCCTTGCGAAATAGCTTTTCGCCGAGCGCTGTTTCCAGCGACTTCAGTTGCGCGCTCACGGTCGCCTGCGTCAAGCGCAGCTCCTCACCGGCGCGCGAAACACTGCCGAGCCGCGCCACCGTCCAGAAATACAACAGATGATGGTAGTTGAGCCATTCCATGGGGAGAACAATAGTTCGATTTTATCTATTAAACAATAAGAAATTATGAATTTGTCAATATATCATTTTCTGCTTATCCTCTTTCCATGAATCCTGTTCACGGCGACGGAGGGTTGATGCTATGAAAACGGCGACAAACTTAGTAACGACGCAGGATGCGATCAAGTTTTTCGAGCCCGATATGCTGGCGCCGGACCAGTTTTATGCCACGCTCAAGCGCAACCGCTTCGTCGACCCGGAGCGCCGGCTGATGGCCGCCTTACTCGAGGACGCCGTCTCGTGCTTGACGAGAGATCCGCTGCGCTCTTCGCACCGGCAACGTAAAAGCTTTGAAGAGGCGCAAGAGTGGGTCAGCGCGGCGGAGAGCGAAGATTGGATTTTTTCCTTTAGCAACGTCTGCGAGACGCTGGGCCTCGACGCCGATTATCTACGCCGCGGCCTCAATCGTTGGAGTGATCAAAGCCGGACTAGCACTTCGCCCGCACTCCGTTTGAAAAAATATCGTTCCGGCGCGCGCCGACGAAAGCTGCGCTTGCGCACGGCCTGTTGAATCCACAAAGTCACGGCGCCGCCCGGCCGAACGATGTGCGAGGGCCTTACTTCTTGCCGCACCGCGGCCGACCTTGACGGCGG
>JBEVIO010000543.1:0-3202 GCA_040510635.1 Binatia bacterium
CCGGATCAGGGCGCCGAACAACAGACGACGTTGCGCCAAATGGTCGCCGAGGTGCTGCGGGTACCGCTCCATACCATCGGCGGCAACAATGCCGATACGTCCAATTGTCCTTTCGACTCCGGTCCCTACTCTAGCCGCACGGTTTACTGCGCGGGGATTGCCGCCACGCGGGCTGCTGAAGCGATGAAACAAACTCTTTTCGAGCTCGCCGCCGAGAAATTGGAAGCGCCGCAGGATCAACTGGTGCTGGCAGATGGATTTGTAACCGTGATTGGCACACCGTCGCGCAAGGTCAGTTTCGCCGCGCTGGTCGCCGCCAACGGCGGCTTGCTGAAAACCAGTTATCGCTACAACTCTAAGGACGAAGTGCTGTTTGCCTACGGCTTCGCCGCCGCATTCGCCGAAGTCGAGGTGGACACGGGAACCGGCGAAGTAAAAATTTGCCGATTCGTCTCGTCCCACGACGTCGGTCGTGCGATCAATCCGATTATCGTCGAAGGTCAGATCCGCGGCGGTGTTTCTCAAGGCCTCGGTTATGCGATGAGCGAAGGCTTTCGCTTCGATCCACGCACCGGCACAGCCCTCAATCAATGGTTTCTCGATTTGAAGACGCCGAGCATTCTCGACATCCCGGACATCGAGCCGATTATGGTGGAACTCGGCGAACCGACCCACCCGTTCGGCGCTAAAGGCTGTTCGGAAATTCCCTATGTCGGCGTAGCGCCGGCGATCGCCAACGCCATTTACAACGCGACCGGCGCGCGGCTTTATGAGTTGCCGATGAGTCCGGATCGCGTGCTCAGAGCGCTTGCGGCAGTCAGCGGAGGCGGACATTGAAGGATTTTGAACATTATAATGCGGCTTCCGCAGAACAAGCAGTCGCTTTGCTCGGAGAACATGGCGAGGCTGCTCGCGTCATCGCCGGGGGGCAGGACATTCTTTTTCGCATGAAGAAGTACATCGTCACGCCCACCGTCTTGGTTAATTTGAAAACCATTCCCGGATTGAATCAGATTCTTCACGAGAAGAACGTTGGTTTGAAAATCGGTCCTCTCGCCACACTGTCGCGGATCGCCGCTTCAGCCGATGTCCGTGCCCACTACAACGCGCTGGCGCAAGCGGCCCATGTCGTCGCCTCACCGCAGATTCGTAACTTCGGCACCATCGGTGGCAATCTCTGTCAAGACGTGTGGTGCTGGTATCTGCAAGACGGATTTTCCTGCTGGAAGTCGGGCGGCAGATTCTGCGATCTCGCCGGTGGTGACAGTAGTATATATGGAAGCGTCATGGGCGGTCATTTATGCCTGGCTAATCATCCTTCCGACCTGGGGCCGGCACTCGTAGCCTTGGATGCCAACATCCACATCGCATCGCCCAGAGGGGCGCGAGAAATCTCAGCAGCAGATTTTTTTCCCGGCCATATTTGGGTCGGCAGCCGTTTGCAGTGCCACGTCTTGCAGCATGATGAGATCATCAGCGAAATCGAGATCCCCTTTCGCCCGGCGCGCAGCACCTACATTAAATTTGCCTACCGCAAGTCGTGGGATTTCGCCGTGGCCAGCGTCGCCGCGGCAGCCACGGGAAACCCGGCAGAATGTGACGACGTTCGACTCGTATTCGGCGGCGTGGCGACTCACCCGTTCCGTAGCATCGATGCCGAGAATTTTCTCCGCGGCAAGAAAATCGATGACGACTCTGCGCGTCAGGCCAGCGAGATAGCGCTCGCCGATTCTCGGCCGCTGAAAATGAACCAGTATAAAGTCGATTTGGCCAAAACCCTCGCTCGGCGAGCGCTCCTAGCGGTGGCGAATTAGCGAACCTAGCTATGGCGGCAAATGCGGAAAAACCCAGCGGCGCCAAAACGGTTACGTTCGTCACCCAGCAGGCAAATCATCCCTGGTGGGTCATCGCCACTGAAATCGCGCGCGTTCTCAGCAGCTATGGCAGCGGTCCGCTGCGCGGCTATTCCGTGGGCGTGTTCACGCCGCGTTTTGGCTTGGGCGCTCTGGGTAATCCTGCCGTCGTCGCGAGCGGTGAATTCGATTTGGGAATCACCACGCCCACGGCCTCGGCGTGGTTGGCCATGAAAGGCGCGGGACCGTTTAAGACCCCGCACGGGAATCTCAGAGCGATCGCCAACTATCCGCATCATGATTGCGTGCTGTTCGCGCTCTCCAAAGCCACGGGAGTATCGTCCCTCGATGAGCTTGTCGAACGTCGCTACCCTTTGCGTCTTGCCACCGGACGAAAAAACAACGACCAGTTGGATCTAGTGTCGTTCGTCGTCGATGAAGTGCTCAAGCAATATGGCGGCAGCCTTGCGATGATCGAGGAGTGGGGCGGACAAGTCAATTTTTCCGGCAAGACCACCGAAGGCATTCCGCTCATGATCGCCGGCCAGGTCGAGGCGGTGTTCAATGAAGCGCAGATGATGCCGATGTGGGATCAGCTGATCGCCAAGACCGATGTTAACTTTTTGTCGGTCGACGAGGAAATCATCGATCGTCTGGACCAAAAGTACGGTCTGGGCAAAGTCGTCATCGGCGCCGAGCGTTTTCCAAGCTTGCCGAGTGAGATACGCACGGTCGGCTTCGGTGGCTGGCTTCTTTTCGCCAACGCTGAGCTGCCCGATGAGATCGTTTACAAAGTTACTCAGGCCGCCATCGAGACGCGCCCGGTGATCGAAAAGAAATACGGCGGCGGCAAATTCGCCTCCCTCGCCGCCGAGATCCGGCCGGAAGCGATGTGCCGCAATTGCTTGATTCCGCTTCACCCCGGCGCCGAGGCCTATTATCGCGACTCCGGATACCTTTAGAGCCGCAAGACAGCCAGGTTTTCGCGGCGAAAATAACAGAGGATTGTATGCGAGGTGATCAGCGAAGCAAATTTTTGACGGCGGTATTGCTGACGTTAATCGTAATCGGCTTTCCCGGAATTCCATTGACCTTCGCGGCGTCCGTGCCGGCGGCGCAGGGCGAGTGGAGCCGGACTGTCGAAGCCGCCGCAAAAGAAGGCCAGGTCACCGTCTATATGTACGCCACCTGGGGCAACGCCATCCAAAACGCCAACGTGTTTCAGAAAGCGTTTCCAAATATTCGCTTGTCGCTGGTGACCGGCAGCGTATCGGAGTTGTCCCAACGGATTATGGCGGAGCGACGGGCCGGCAAATATCTCGCTGACGTAATCGTTATTGGAGTCAATG